>CAIZGQ010000449.1 GCA_903932565.1 uncultured Hyphomicrobiales bacterium | reverse complement strand
GCGATTGGCGTCGATCTCGGCATGGAAGCGATGTTCGTTCGGGTAGATGTGGGCGTCCATGAAGGCCAGAAGGCGCGCTTGCAGGTCGCGGGTGCGGCTTGAGGTTTCAAATTCCATCTGGCGTGTCCCGTCCCTGATATGTCTGCCGCGTCCTTTGGTCCGGCCTTTGCCCGAAAAAGGCTCAGCTTTAAGCCGCGTGTTCGGTGTTCATAAGCGCTTCAAAGTATGACGTTGAGGCCAAGCCGGGTCAGCTTGGCCTGCGGCGTCGCATAGGCTTCCTGCAGATCAACATCCCAGTATTTCAAATCGTCGATCATGATCTTCTCGCCCGTGGTAGCGCACAGGACGAATGAGCCGGGTTTCAGGACGCGGAAATCGCCATCCAGATACTCAAGTTGAGCTTCTCCAGCGGCAAGGGGACGGCGCTCGTGACGGTTCATGATCAGACTTTAAGGTTAGATTGGCAGGCACAAGATAGGACCCTGCGACATGGGTCTGTTACATACTCCAAGCAAGCCTATTTTCCAATTGAAGCGCGCTGGGATTGGCTTGGTGGGGTTGACTTGAGCCGGGTGGCGTTTATCCCCGCATCTCCCTTCAGAAAAGTTGCTGCCGCTCCATGCCCACATCCACCTCGTCCGCGCCCATCCGCCTGCTTGAGGGCCTCAGCGCCATCGCCGACCGTTACGACGTGCTGCTTTGCGACGTCTGGGGTGTCGTCCACAACGGTCAGGTGGCCTATCCCGAGGCCTGTGCGGCCTTGACCCGGTTTCGTGCCAAGGGTGGCTCGGTGGTGCTGATCACCAATGCGCCACGCCCCCACGCGGCAATCTTTGAGCAGCTGGCCCGGCTGAACGTGCCAGCCTCTGCTTACGACGGCATGGTGACCTCCGGCGATGTGACGCTGGCCTTCATGAAGGAACGGGGGGCGGCTCCGCTCCATCATATCGGTCCCGCGCGTGATGAGGTTCTGTTCGACACACTGACCGCCGAGACCGGAATTTCGCCACCCCGTGTCGCATTGGACGCTGCCGATTATGTCGTCTGCACCGGGCTCTATCTCGACGACATCGGCACGCCGGATGATTACGCGGACGCATTCCAGGTCATGAAGGCGCGCAATCTCGATTTTATCAGTGCCAATCCGGACATTGTGGTTCATGTGGGCGACAAGGAGATTTATTGCGCCGGTGCGCTGGCGCAGGCCTACGAGGCAATTGGAGGCCGGATTTTCCAGGCCGGAAAGCCGCACGCGCCCATTTATGCGGCGGCTCTGGCGCAGGCCGAGGTCGTGCGCGGAAAACCGTTGGATCGCAAGCGCGTGCTGGCGATTGGCGACGCCATGCACACAGACGTGCAGGGCGGGCATGATGCCGGGCTCGATGTTTTGTTCGTGACCTCTGGCATTCACCGCGAAGAGCTGCATCCGCGCAACTTGGACGGTGAAGCCGCCAAGCTGCATCAGGCTGCGCTGGCTCAGTTTCTGGACGGCAAGGTTGCCGTGCCGAGCGCGGCCATCCCGAGCCTTGTCTGGTAGCCTCAGCCCAAACCCACGAGGTCGAGAAGCCTTTGTGCCAAGGGGCTTTTTTTGGCGGCGAGGCGTTCGACCATTTCAAAATGATTGGTGGCCTCGCAGACGATCAGCTCGGCTTTTCCGCCTTTGGTGCGCACGGCCTTGTCCATGTCGGCCGATTGACGGATGAACTCGGGGCTTTCCAGCGTGCCGTTCGCCAAGACGGCCTGGCAGAACAATTGGTCGAGATGTCGGATGGGGCTGAGGTCGGCCACCATATTGTCGGTAAAGGACACATAGGCTGAGCGCTTGGATCGCCGCACAGGTTCCAGATCATACATGCCCGACAGGAGCAGTCCCGCCTGGAATGGATAGATCGCGAGCCCGTGGACCTTCCAATTGGTGGTGAGCAAGGTTGCGGCAAGATGAGCACCTGACGAGTGACCCATGATCGCAATGCGTTCGGGATCAAAGCCGAGCTTGGCTGCGTTCGTCACGATGTGATTGATGGCGCGGCGCAGCTGGTCGATGATCACGTAGAGATTTCCGCCTGCATTATCGACGCTGACGAAATCGAGTACGGCCGCCGCCGCACCGGCTTTCACGAAGGGCTCGGCCGCAATTGCAAAATGCGTGGCCGCCCCGTTTCGCCACGCCCCACCATGGATGCAGATCACCAGGGGGCCGGGCGTTTTTTTCTTCGGCGCATAAAAATCAAACGTCTCAATCGGTGTGGGGCCATAAGCATGAGTCTCGGGCTCGCCCATGCGGCCTCGGCTCGCGGCGCTGGCGACCTGCAGACGTTCCCGCCAAGCCGCGATGTTTGACACCCAGGCGCTCTGGTCATAGGCCCGGTCGAGGCTTTCCTGGTCGAGATCGCCCCAAATCAAGTTGCTGGCGACGGGTGCGGTTGCCATTTTGCTTCCTTTTACGCGGTGCGGGTGTGGCCTCGGCTGCCGACACGTCAACGCGATGACGTATTTTTAAGTGTTCAGAGCGCCTTAAAGATGCTTCCTGATCACCCTACAGCATCCGTGCCTGTTTCGATAAGCCTTGCCCGCTGCCCGCAACATCATCATTCTCGCGCTGTCTCACTGGAATCGCCTGATGCCCACATCCCTGCTGACTGCGCTGCTCTCGACTGTCCGTCACCTGTCGAGGCCTTTCGCAGTGCTGGTCTTGTGTGTGTTGGGGCTCGCGTCGCTGGCCCCGGCTGAGGCGGCATCCGGGCGTATTTCCGTTGAGTCCAACAATATGCGCCGCACGGCGACGCTGGTGGAATACAGCCGTTTGAAACGCGGCCCCCGGGCAACCGTGATCGTCCTGCATGGCAGCCAGGCGACGGGGGGGCGCATCCGCCGCACGCTGGGCCTTGACGATTTTGCCATCGGCTCGGGCCGGGTGATGGTGTACCCCGATGCGCTCGACGGGCATTGGAACCGCTTGCGTCCCACAGATACCGGGCCGGATGATCCCGCCTTTATCATCGCTCTGATCAACAAATTGGTCGCTGACGGCATTGCCGACCGACGCCGGATCTTCATTGCCGGCTTTTCGACCGGCGGCGCGCTGGCCCTCAGGCTGGCCTGCGACCATGCGGACATCTTCGCTGGCGTGGGCGGGATTGCGACCCAGCTGCCGCTCGAAACCCTCGTGGCCTGCAAGCCCTCGCGTCCCATGCCGATGATCCTCGTCAACGGAACGGCAGACCCATTGTTGCCCTACAACGGCGGCAAGGCAAACTTGCAGGACGACAAGGGTGATTTTGCCTCAGTCGAGGCAACGCTTTCAGCCTTCGCGATGGCCAATGATTGCGCCGCAACCCCACGGGTCAATGCACAGCTCCCCGATCGCGATCCCAACGACGGATCGCGCGTGCATCAGGAGCGGTTCAACAACTGCCGTGCGCCGGTTGAACTCATTCGGATCGAAGGTGGCGGGCACACGATTCCCGGCCGCAAGACAGTGTCGAATCGAGGCGCTGCGGTCGGTGCCCAGAACAACGATGTCGATGCCGGCCGGATGATCTTCGAATTCTTCCGCCACGTGGTGCGCTAAGGTTCGCTGCCTGCCCTCAAGCCACAGCCTTGCTGCCGAGGCGGGGGATCGCGCGGGTCGCGGCCAGGGCTGGGGCCTCCCAAACCTGCGGCCGTCCGGGGCCACCCTGTGTCATCCATTGGTTGATCAACCGCGCTGCGTTCAGAACGGCATCCTTGATCGAGCCGTTCATCACTTCGGCATCAATCACGGAATCCACTGACGTGACATTGATCGAGGCGACAATTGCCCCTTTGCCGTCCCGCACGGGAGCCGCGATTGAGCTGACGCCGCGCTCGAAAAATGATTGGCTGATCGCATAACCGCGGACCCGGTCCTCATCGAGCATCGTCTTCAGGATGGTCCGCGTGGCCGGGGTCTGCTCACTGAAACGTGGCAGCTTTTCGTCAGGATAAAGCTCGGCCAGCTCCGCATCCGACATATCGAGGATCGACATCCGCCCCATCACCGTCGCGTGGACCGGAAACCGCGTGCCGATATTGACGCTGCTGGCGACTGTGGTGCGCGCGGCGTAGCGCGCCACATAAACAACATCGCGCCCATCACGCACAGCCATGTGGGCCGACAGCCCGGTGCGGTCGCGCAATTGCTCCAGAATGGGCTGCGAGACTTCGACAATATCCAGTGAGGCAAGATAGCTGAAGCCGCGACCGAGCAAGGCGACGCCAAGCTTGTAGCGGCGCTCTTCGTCCGCGCGGCTGACATAGCCCATGGTTTGCAGCGTGTGCAGCAGGCGGAACACTGTGGTGCGCGACAGCCCCAGTTCGTGGGCAATATCGGGTGCTGTCAGTGTGGGTCGTTCCCGTGTGAAGAGCGCGAGAACGGCGAGACCCTGGGCCAGGGCCGGGACGATATATTTGCCGTCTGGAATGCTGTCAGATGCCATCTCGGCCTCCGATAAAGCCCAGCAGCACAGCGTCGAAGCGCTCCGGCTGCTCGAGCGGAAGGGCATGCCCCGCGTCTGGGACTTGCGTGAATGGGGTACCGGGTCTTGCGGCTGCCACGCGCGCATTGATGTCGGGTGGCGTGATGACATCCTCTGCGCCGCAAATCACCTGAACCGGCAGATCAAGCGGGATCTTTTTGAGATCCGCAAACATATCGCCGCGTGACAGCATGTGGGCTGCCTGGGCATATCCGCGCGGGTCAACGTCGCCCATGACGTCAACGACGGTGGCACGAATGGCATCCGGCGACGTGGCTGCAACGAGCCTGCCGCCCCGCTTTTCCGCCATGCCGCGAGGGCCCAGATCGCGCACATCATTCAACCGTGACTCGAGGAGGCGCGTGCGCTCGGCGGGATCATGGCGCGCGTGCCCCACTGCGCAGCTTGCGAGTGTGAGGGACCACAGGCGCT
>CAIZGQ010000448.1 GCA_903932565.1 uncultured Hyphomicrobiales bacterium | reverse complement strand
CCACAGCCTTATCCACAATTAACGAATGGTTGACAGACCCGCGTTTGTTCCTATTCTGTTCCTTGTTCTTGTTTTGTATCGAGCTATCAGAGCTTAGGCTCGCCAGCCCGATGAAAGTTCGTTTGGGCGACCCGCTCGTTGTCCAAAGTCCCTGATGCCGGAAGGAATGTAGCTATGCAGGCATTACGCGCATCGCGATCCGCCGTGGCAAAACATGCCCCGGTGGACTTTGAGGCTGACTGCGCGCGTGTGAAGGGCCTGCCGCGTGACAATGTGCTGCACATTGGCGCGCAATTTGGCGAGGGCAAACGGCCGCCGGGGTTTGAAGACGCGGCCGACGGGCCAAAGCCCGCGCGTGGCCGCCCGCGCAAGGCCAAGGCCGCGCCCGAGACGTCGCCGACCATTTCGCCACCCGCTGATCACACCGATCTTGCTGCGGCCGCTGATCTTGCTGCTGGCATAGAGCGGGTGGGGCGCAAAAAAGTTGCAGCACGCCCTGAAGCGCCTGTCTTCGCCATGCCCTGTGCTGTCGAGGAGGTGGCACCGATTGACGCCGACAGACGGCGTGGTCGCGGGGCGACCATCAATCCGACAGGGCGTTTTGAATCCGAGATCCGCGAGACCGTTGACGACGGCTGGGGGTCGCTGGAGGCGCTGGCTCCGTTCAAAACCCAGATCACGATGGAGCGGGCGAAGTCGATCATTACGCGGAATGACTCGCCTGACGTGTCGTTTGATCGCTCGATCAACGCCTATCGTGGTTGCGAGCATGGGTGCGTCTATTGTTTCGCGCGGCCAACCCATTCGTATATGGGTCTTTCGCCAGGCCTTGATTTTGAAAGTCGGCTGTTTGTGAAGCAGGGCGCAGCCGCGCTTCTGGAGCGCGAGTTGTCATCCGATAAATATCAACCGCGCACGATTGCCATGGGGACAAACACGGACCCATATCAGCCAATTGAGCGTGTCCATCGCGTTACGCGCTCCATTCTGGAAGTGTTGTCGCGCACCAATCACCCGGTTGGCATCGTCACCAAGTCGGCGTCGGTTGTGCGCGATATTGATCTGCTGGCACCCATGGCAGCGCAAGGTCTTGCGAAAGTTGCGCTGTCCATCACCACGCTTGATCCCGTGCTCGCTCGATCCATGGAACCGCGTGCGGCCTCGCCCGAGCGGCGTCTGGAGGCGATCCGCCGTCTGACGGAGGCGGGCATTCCAACAACGGTTCTCGTCGCGCCCATTATTCCAGCGGTGAACGATGCTGAGATTGAGAAGATCCTTGAGCAAGCCTATGCGGCCGGTGCGCGGGAGGCTGGCTACGTCATGCTGCGCCTGCCTCTGGAACTTGAGGATATTTTTGGCGAATGGCTGCTGGCCCACATGCCGGACCGGTACCGGCATGTGATGTCGCTGGTGAAATCCATGCGAGGTGGCAAAGCCTATGAATCCAGCTGGGGCAAGCGGATGACCGGCACCGGGCCGTATGCGTGGATGACAGGGCGTCGGTTTGAAATTGCTGCCGAGCGGATTGGCTTCAACAAGCAGCGCCAGAAGTTGCGGACGGATCTGTTCATACGACCTGTGCGCAAGGGCGAACAACTTCCTTTGTTTTAAGTGGCATTTTGCAGTCGCGTTTGTTGTTGAGTCAGAAAGGATCCTGTCATGCGCTGTTATCCCGGACTGTCCATGCTCACACTTGGGGTCGAAAATCTCGATCGTGCCACGCAATTCTATGAGCGTTTGGGGTGGCGGCTGTCGCATCGCGCCAGTGGACCCGCGATCAGTTTCTTCAGCCTGAATCATCTCGTGCTGGCGCTGTATCCGTTTGATGCGCTGCGGGCTGATTGCGGCGCAGAGGCCGAGAGTTTTCGCGGGCAATCTCTGGCTCAGAACCATGCGAGCGCGGAGGCGGTGGAGGAAGTGACCCGTGAGGCACTTGCCGCAGGTGCGCGGCTGGTGAAAGCGCCGGGTCAGGCCTCATGGGGCGGTTTTCACGCCGTGGTCGCGGACCCCGACGGCCATTATTGGGAGTTTGCCTACAACCCGGCGTTTCCCCCTGAGCCGGATGGCTCGATCCATCTCGCGCATTGAACGGCGGGTCTCAGAGTTGTGTTGCGTTCGCGTGGGTTGCGTTTTTGCAAGTATTGCGTAGCGGCGTTGCGTAAAGGCATTGAAGCTTTGCTGATGGCTTCCCCTCAACATTGTCCTTTAGCGGATGATGTTGAGGATGCCGTATCGAACTGCAGTTGTTGCGGCCAGTGCGAGCAGAAGCACAAAGGCGATCAGGCTGATGATCTGGACGCGATCACTGTCGCTGCGCGGTGCCTTGGACACAGAGTTGAAACGGCGTTCGGCAAAGCCCATCGAGCTTGGCGTGGCCGACAGCTCGACACCCTGTCCATTCAGGCTGGCGCTTGCCAGAAAACGATAAGTCGCAACGCGGCGTGGAGTGGTTTCACCGATCACGTAGCTGCCAATCTCGGCATCGTTCGGGTCCCGGGCGTTCTGGCTCTGGAAGGCTTCAAACCAATCGTTTTTGTGCTGTTTGTAAATTGAATAAGCGACGTTTCCAACGATATCGCCATCTTGGGTGACGAGTGCCTTGAGCACGACGTTGCGGTCAATGTGGGCGGATCGCTCCGCCGGCGTCATGCCAGCCAAGGGGTCGGGCGTGGCAGGTGCCGTCTGGTTGGTGACCCGCATATCGAGTTGGGGCAGGGGGCGCGGAGCCGAAACACGATCTGGCAGAACGGAGGTCATTGAGGTTTCCCGGGCGCGGCAGCGCCAAACATTGTTTACCAAAAATATGCGGCATCTTCAGCGAAAATACCGAAATTGGACGTTGAAAAGATATTTACAGCCAAGCCATGCTCAAGTTGTTAAGCTTTGGGATATCGGCGAACCTCGGAACGACAAGTATTAGTGCTGCAAACGCGCCTGTGGGCAAGCGTTGCGCTCGCGTGTTGTTGGGATTGCTGGCGTTTCTTGTGACCTTAAACGCTCAAGGCTAAGATTTGACACCCTTTCAAATCGCAGGCAACCAAAGCAGGAGATTGCTGGTCAAGCAAAGCTTAGCAGGACACGTGCCGCATTTTCGTCTTGAGCGCCAATATCTGAAAAAAGGCGTCTGGCCGGTGGCCGGCGTTGATGAAGTTGGCCGTGGGCCCTTAGCCGGACCGGTTGCGGCTGCGGCCGTCATCCTGGACCCCAAGCGGCTGCCCAAGGGAATTGATGATTCCAAAAAGTTGAGCCCTGCTGTTCGTGAGGCGCTTTATGTGGACATCCTGGCCAGTGCTCTGGCCGTCAGCATCGGGCTCGTGCCCGCGGCCGAAATCGATGTGATCAACATCCGCCAGGCGTCTCACTTGGCCATGCGCCGCGCCCTGCGTGGTCTGGCACTCTTGCCCAGCCACGCTTTGATCGACGGCAATGATGCGCCCGCTGATCTGGTCAGTCCCTGCCAGACCATCATCAAGGGGGATGCCATCTCGCTGTCGATCGCGGCCGCGTCGATTGTCGCAAAAGTCACGCGGGACCGGCTCATGACACATGCGGCGTCCCATCATCCCCATTGGGGATTTGATCAGCACATGGGATACGGCACGAAGTTGCACCTTGCCGCACTCGCCAAGCATGGACCCTGTGCGTTGCACAGGATGTCATTTTCGCCATTGCGCGCGTTCGTGCCGTATCGCTGACCTTGCTCGAGACGTGAGCGGTCACGCCTCAACCAAACGCGCCCGCCTGCAGCGCTTTTGCCGCCTGCGCGCCTGTCGTCGTGTCCCGGTTTGAGACGCTAAACCTCCGTCACTCAATCAAATTTCGTTAAGGCTTCCGTTCAGAAATGGGACGCGTTTTCTGCATGCCACTAACCCGCTCTTTACCTCAACTCCGCATATTCACGCCTGTTGGTTGCGTAACCCGGTTCGAGTGTCATGCGTGTTGCACGTGCGGGGGCTACCGCCCCGAAATCCCAGATTAAGGTCTCGCGTACTGGGATTTCGGCGGTCGCCCCCGCCGTAGCGCCCTCCGCCCTCAGGGATACGATCCTTGTTGGCGATTGCCTGGCGCAGATGGCGCGCATTGCGCCCGAGAGCGTCGACCTCGTCTTTGCCGACCCCCCCTACAATTTGCAGCTTGAAGGCGCGCTCTCGCGGCCGGATCAATCTGTTGTCGATGCGGTCGACGACGATTGGGACAAGTTTTCGAGTTTTGCCGAATATGATGCGTTCACCCGCGATTGGCTGAAGGCGGTGCGCCGCGTGATGAAGCCGGACGCGACGATCTTTGTCATCGGCAGCTATCACAACATCTTCCGCGTCGGCGCAATCCTGCAGGACATGGGCTTCTGGATTTTGAACGACATCGTCTGGCGCAAGGCCAATCCGATGCCGAATTTCCGTGGCCGCCGTTTCACCAATGCGCACGAGACGATGATTTGGGCGACCAAGAGCCCGCAGGCGCGCAATTACACGTTCAATTACGAGGCGTTGAAGGCTGGCAATGAGGATTGTCAGGTCCGCTCCGACTGGTACATGCCAATTTGCACCGGCAACGAACGCCTGAAGGATGCCGCCGGACGCAAGGTTCACCCGACACAAAAGCCTGAGGCTTTGCTGACGCGTGTGCTGCTGTCGGCGTCCAACCCCGGCGATGTGGTGCTGGATCCCTTCTTTGGCTCAGGCACCACGGGCGCTGTGGCCAAGCGCCTCGGCCGTCATTTCATCGGCACCGAGCGTGATGAGACATATGCGGCCGCCGCACGTGCGCGGATTGCTGCGGTGGAACCGCTGCCGCATGACGCAGTGGCAGCCGCACCGCAAAAGCGCTCCGAGCCACGCGTTGCTTTTGCATCCGTGGTCGAGGCGGGACTTCTGCCGCCGGGCATTGAGCTTTTCGATGAGAAGAAGCGCCATCGCGCCACGGTGCGTGTCGATGGTGCGCTGTCATTGGGTGCGATCGTCGGCTCGATCCACAAGATCGGCGCCTTGGCGCAGGGACTTCCAGCCTGCAACGGCTGGACCTTCTGGCATTTTGTCGAGAAGGGCAGGGTTCGCTGCATCGATGAATTGCGCAGCGAAATGCGCGTGCAGTTGAAGCAAGCGGCGGAATAAAGTGCTCTGCCGGCGTTGAGCTTATTCGAACTCGACGTCGAT
>CAIZGQ010000447.1 GCA_903932565.1 uncultured Hyphomicrobiales bacterium | reverse complement strand
GCCGCAATCCAGGCTTTTGCTTTTGCCACAAGGTCAGCCACGGGTGCGATCTCATGCACAAGGCCCATGGCTTTCGCCGCTTGTGGCCGCAATTGATCGCCCTTGAACAGCATCTGCAACGCGTCCCCCGTCGGCATCAGGCGCGACACGCGTGTCGTGCCGCCAGCACCAGGAAACAGACCAATCTTGATTTCGGGCAGTCCCACGCGGGCTTTGTCGTGGTCGGCCAGCACGCGATAATGACACGCGAGTGCAAGTTCAAACGCGCCACCAAGACACACGCCATTGATTGCCGCGGCCCACGGCTTGCCGCATGTTTCGAGCTGGCGATAGATCCGAGACAATCGGCCCGATTGCTCGACAAAGGCCTGCATGGCGGTCTCAGGACCTTCGCGTTTCACGGTCTCGCGATAGGTGTTTCCAGCCGCCTGCAGCATGGAGAGATCCGCGCCGCCGGAAAAGCTGTCCTTGGCGGAGGTCACCACGCAGCCCTTAATCCCAGCATTGGTCGAAACCTCATGGATGACCGATTCAAGCTCCGCCATCACGTCCTGCGTGATGACATTCATGGAGCGATCGACCATGTCCCAGGTCAACAGGGCAATGCCATCGGCGTCGGTTTCAAAGCGAAAACTGGTGAGGGATTTCAAGTCAGACATGTCTTTCTCCTCACACGCGCTCGATGATGGTGGCGGTGCCCATGCCGCCGCCGATGCACAACGTAATCAGCGCTGTCGATTTGCCGGAGCGTTCCAGTTCGTCGAGCGCAATGCCTAGGATCATCGCGCCGGTTGCGCCCAGCGGATGGCCCATCGCAATTGCGCCGCCGTTAACGTTGACTTTATCGGGCGACAAATCAAAAGCCTGCAGATAACGCAGCACAACCGAGGCAAAGGCTTCGTTCACTTCAAAGATGTCGATATCAGATATGGACATCTTGGCCCGTGACAGCAGTTTCTTCGTCACGTCGACTGGGCCCGTCAGCATCATGGCCGGCTCGGAGCCGATGTTGACGAAGGCGCGAATGCGGGCCCGTGGCTTCAAACCTGATGCCTTGCCCGCCTCCGCACTGCCCACAAGCACAGCCGCTGCACCATCCACGATGCCGGATGAATTGCCCGCATGATGAACATGATTGAGCGCTTCAATTTCAGGATGTGCCTGCAAGGCAACAGCATTGAACCCAGCCTGCTCCGCCATCATCTGGAACGATGGTTTCAGAGCTGCCAGCGACTGCATGTCTGTTGTCGGCCGCATATGTTCGTCGTGATCCAAAATCGTCAGGCCATTGACGTCGCGCACGGGGACAACTGATTTTGCAAAACGCTTGTCGCCCCACGCGGCCGCTGCGCGCTTCTGTGAGGTGACCGCATAGGCATCGCAATCATCACGCGTGAAGCCGTATTTCGTTGCGATCAGATCTGCTGAAATGCCTTGCGGCATGAAATAGGCCGGGATTGCAATCATGGGATCGACAGGCCACGCACCACCCGAGGCCCCAAGGCCAACGCGGCTCATGGCTTCAACACCGCCCCCAATAACCATGCCGTGCTGCCCGGACATCACCTGCGCCGCAGCGAAATTCACCGCATCAAGGCCCGATGCACAAAACCGGTTGATCTGAATGCCCGGCACATGATCGCCATACCCCGATGCCAAAGCCGCCATGCGCGCGATGTCGCCACCCGCTTCGCCGACGGGATCGACACAGCCCATCACCACATCGTCAATCAAATGCGTATCAAACCCGTTGCGGGCTTTCAGTGCGCTCAGCGCGGTTGTGGCAAGACCGAGCGTTGAGACTTCGTGCAACGCGCCATCGGCCTTGCCACGGCCGCGCGGCGTACGCACAGCATCATAAATAAAGGCGTCCGCCATGGCCTATCTCCTCAACCTTGCGTGTCGTTGCGTGCGCAAACCAAACGTGATCAGAACGCGTCAGCGTCCATGGCCATCAGCGTCTCAGATCCCGCCTCGATGCGGGCGAGATAGAGCTTTGTCTGCGGCATGATTTTCTGCATGTAAAATGCGGCCGTTGTGCGCTTGGCCGCAACCCAATCCGCCTCACATCGCCCTTCGGCAAAACGGGCTTCTGCAGCCTGCACCATCAGCGCCCACATGTAGCCCATGGTCACATGCCCCAGAAGGTTCATGTAATCATAAGACCCGGACCCAGCATTGTCGGGCTTTGCCATGGCGTTCTGCATGAACCAGCCCGTCGCCTTTTGCAGGCATTGCAGACCCTCGTTCAGCGGCGGCAGAAGGCTGGCCAATTCTTTTGTTTCCGCATGGGTTTTCAGGAAGGTGCCAACCTCCTTGAAGAACGCCATGATGGCACGCCCGCCGTCTTTGGGCAGCTTGCGCCCCACAAGATCGAGCGCCTGGATGCCGTTGGCTCCTTCATAAATCATCGCGATACGCGCATCGCGCACGAATTGCTCCATGCCCCATTCGCCGACATAGCCGTGGCCGCCGAACACCTGTTGCGCATCCACTGCACTCTGAAAACCGATGTCAGTGAGCACGCCTTTCAGCACCGGCGTCATCAGGCCGAGCAGATCATCGGCCGCTTGCACACATGCCTTGTCGGAACTGCGATGCACAACGTCTGATTTCAAATAAGCCCAGACAATAAAGGCGCGACCGGCTTCATTGTAGGCGCGCATGGTCATCAGCAGGCGGCGGATATCCGGATGCACGATGATCGGATCGGCCACCTTGTCTGGCGCCTTGACGCCCGACAGGCTGCGCCCCTGCAACCGCTCGCGGGCATAAATGGCGGCGTTCTGGTAGGCCACGACCGATTGCGACAGGCCTTGCAGGGCAACGCCCAATCGGGCTTCGTTCATCATCACGAACATCGCATTCAGGCCGCGATTTTCCTCGCCGATCAGCCAGCCCGTTGCGCCATCATAGTTCATCACGCAGGTGGCGTTGCCGTGAATGCCCATCTTGTGCTCGATCGAGCCCAGCGTAACGCCGTTGCGCAAGCCTGGGTTTCCAGCTGCGTCCGGAATGAACTTCGGCACGATGAAAAGCGAAATTCCCTTGGTGCCAGATGGCGCGCCTTCAATCCGTGCGAGCACGAGATGGATGATGTTGGAAGTCAGGTCATGTTCGCCAGCCGAAATGAAAATCTTCTGGCCGGTGATGGCAAAGCTGCCATCGGCCTTGCGCACGGCCTTGGTTTTCAAAAGCCCGAGGTCCGTGCCGCAATGGGGCTCGGTGAGGTTCATCGTCCCCGACCATTCCGCCGAAATCATCTTGGGTAGATAAATCGCCTTGAGGTCATCATTGGCATGCACATTGATCGCAGCGACCGCGCTCTGCGTCAGGCCCGGATACATGCTCAGCGCCATATTGGCGGACTGGATAAACTCGTTGACCATGGCGGCCAGCGTCGCAGGCAGGCCCTGCCCGCCATATGTCGGGCTTGCAGGCAAGCTCAGCCACTCGCCAGCCTTGAACGCATCATAGGCGGCCTTGAATCCTTTGGGCGTCGTGACGCTCCCATCAGCGTTGCGGACGCAACCTTCACGGTCACCAATCATGTTGACCGGCTGAAACTGATCTTCGGCGAGCTTGGCGGCCTCGGTCAGGATTGCTTCGACAACATCCATCGGTGCGTCGGCAAAACCCGGCAGCTCGGCGTAGGAAGACCAATTGAAAACATCATTGAAAAGAAAAAGAACTTCGTCCACGGGAGCCTGATAACTCGGCATCTGACACTCCTCTGACACCCGGTTGATCCGGTGTCTGCCTCTATCGCGCGTTTCCAATTGAAAGTGAGCATGACGGCTAAACCAAGGGCTCACCCCTTATTCATTAGATCGAACGCTACAATCTTTTCGAACAATCTCAAATGGGACTTCAGTCGTTGCGGCAGGGGTGCAATTTCCGTCCTGCGGTGGGACGTCGCGGGGCCTGCCATCGCGCTTAAAGCTGTGTCACACAGAGGTGTCGGGGCATGACACAGCCCGGCCTTGAAGGAAAACACATGACACAAAAAACATTTGCCGCTTTTGCCTTTGCGTTTGGTTGCTTGGCCGCGCTCACGGGAGTCGCACGCGCGGAAGATGCAGCTGGCGATGCCGCTCTTGGCGAAAAGGTTTTTAACAAATGCCGCCCCTGCCACATGATTGGCGAGACAGCCAAGAATTCTGTCGGCCCGGTGCTGAATGGCGTGATCGGCCGCAAGGCCGGCATTTACGAAGGATACAATTATTCGGAAGCCAACAAGGGCTCAGGCCTGACGTGGGATGAAGCAACCTTCCGCGAATATATTCACGCGCCGCAGGCTAAGGTAAAGGGCACCAAGATGGTGTTTGCTGGCATCACCAACGATACGGATGTGTCAAACCTGATCGCCTATTTGAAATCGTATGACGCTGCTGGCAAAAAGACCCCATAACACGCGCGTTCATCGCATGATCTCGACAGAGCGCGGCCTTTTGGTCGCGCTTTTTGCGGTCAGCGGGACCCTACAGCGAGAAGGCTGTG
>CAIZGQ010000446.1 GCA_903932565.1 uncultured Hyphomicrobiales bacterium | reverse complement strand
ACAGCGGGCGTGGCTCTCCGGCTTTCTGGCAGCCGTGATTGTGCCACAACCTGCGGGCGCTGCGGGCGTTGCGGACCTTGTTGTTCCAGCGGCGCCCTCGAATGCCGCGACGAATGATGATGCACCCTGGCACGACCCGGCGATGGAGATTGATGCGCGTATGGATCTCGCCAAGGATCGGCCACTTGCGCCGCGCCTGATGGCAGCGATGGCGCAGCAGGATTGCGGCCAATGCGGCTACACCTGTGCCGCTTATGCCAATGTGCTCGCGGAAGGCACCGAGGCGCGGCTGAACCTCTGCGCGCCCGGTGGCAAGGACACCGCCCGTATGCTGAAGAAGCTCGCGGCAGAGATTGGTGGCGCGGAGACCGCCGCGGCTGTTGTCAGCGAAAGTGTCGAACCCGCACCGGTTGCCCCGGCAGGCTATTCGCGCGAAGTGCCCGTGGCAGCCCGCTTTCTAGGACGGCGTCGCCTCAACGGTGAGGGGTCTGCAAAAGACACCTGGCATATCGACTTTGATCTCACGGGCACCGGTCTTGACTACACGGTCGGCGATTCCCTTGGCGTGTTTGTTCATAACGAGCTTGGGCTCGTCGACCAAATCATCGCCATGCTGGGCGCATCTCATGTGACGGAGGTGCGCGGCAAGACGTTGCGCGACGTGCTGGAGAAAGATGTCTCTCTCAATCCCGCACCTGACGCCCTGTTTGAATTGATTTCCTACCTTTGCGGCGGCACGGCCCGCGACAAGGCGCGCGCGCTTGCGCGTGGCGAAGACCCGGACGGCGATGCTGCCAAACTCGATGTGCTCGCTGTCTTGCAAAAATTCCCCAATGTGCGCCCGCATCCAGAAGCATTTGTGGAAGCGCTCGAGCCGCTGCAGCCAAGGCTCTATTCCATTTCATCATCGCCCCGCACAATGGCAAATCGCATTTCGCTGACGGTCGATGCGGTCCGTTATGTGATCGGCAAGCGCCGACGTCTTGGTGTGGCGTCCACCTATCTGGCCGATCGCATCGCCGAGATGGGCAACATCAATGTCTATCTTCAGCGCGCGCATGGGTTTGCGTTGCCGCAGGATCCGACAAAGCCCGTCATTATGGTTGGGCCAGGCACCGGTGTCGCGCCTTTTCGTGCGTTTCTCAACGAGCGAATGGCCACCAAAGCACCCGGAAAGAACTGGCTTTTCTTCGGCCATCAGAAAATGGCGACGGACTTTTTCTACCGCGACGAATTTGAGGCCATGCAGAAATCAGGCGTGCTTTCGCGCCTGTCACTGGCATGGTCTCGTGATGGCGATCAAAAGTTCTACCTGCAGGATCGCATGCGCGAGGTCGGTCCAGCACTGTGGCAATGGCTCAACGAAGGTGCGCATTTCTATATCTGTGGTGATGCCAAACGCATGGCAAAGGATGTCGAAGCAGCGCTCGTCGACATCGTCGCCGAGCAAGGACACATGGCGCCCGATGCGGCGGTCGGCTTTGTGCAGACCTTGAAAAAGACGGGCCGATACCAGGCGGATGTCTATTGATGAATGCACCCGCCGCGGCTCTGTCGACGCGCACCACCTGCCCCTATTGCGGGGTCGGCTGCGGGGTCATCGCCACACCGGGGCCAGACGGGGTTGGTATTGCAGGTGACCCGGATCATCCCGCGAATCTGGGACGGTTGTGCTCCAAGGGATCGGCGCTGGGCGAAACACTTGGGGCAGACAGCCGTCTTTTATACCCGCAGATCCACGGCACGCGCGCCAGCTGGGACGACGCTCTGAGTTTTGTTGCCGAGGGTTTTAAGTCCACGATTGAAAAGCACGGCCCAGATTCAGTTGCTTTTTACCTGTCAGGCCAATTGCTGACGGAAGATTATTACGTTGCCAACAAGCTGATGAAGGGCTTCATCGGGTCGGCCAATGTCGACACCAATTCGCGGCTGTGCATGTCATCGTCAGTTGCGGGACACAAGCGCGTGTTTGGGTCCGACACGGTGCCCGCCTGTTACGAGGATCTCGAAGAAGCCGATCTTCTCGTCTTTGTGGGCTCCAATGCCGCGTGGTGCCATCCGGTCCTGTTTCGGCGCATGGAAGCCGCTGTCGAGACGCGTGGCACACGCATGGTGATCATTGATCCGCGCCGCACGGCGAGCGTGGATGATCGCGCGTTGCACCTCGCCATTACGCCCGGCACGGATGCGATCCTGTTCAGTGGTCTGCTTGTCCATCTCGCAAACACAAACGCGCTCGATCATCACTACATCAACCAAAACACGAACGATTTT
>CAIZGQ010000445.1 GCA_903932565.1 uncultured Hyphomicrobiales bacterium | reverse complement strand
TCGCGGCTCCACATTTCGTCCTTAAAGCTGCGGTCCAGCGTCGCCTTCATGTCTTCCTCGGACATGGTGGGGAATTCTTTCTTGGCGATCTTGGCGGCTTCGTCCGGGTGCTCAAACGTGAACTTCAGTCCTTTGATGACGCCAGTCACAAACTTCTGAACCGAGTCCGGGTCTTTTTGAATGGACTCGAGCCGGACGTTCAACGTCGAATAGGCATAGGGACCAAGTTCTTGTGGGACATTCAGGAAAGGCTCGCCCCAAAGACCTTCCTTGATGCCGCGCGCAATGAAAGGCTCTGTTGTGTTGCCGAACTGCGCAGCCCCCGCCTTGATTGTTGCGATGACAGCGGAGTTGGATGTTTCGACCAGTTTCACATCCTTGGTGACATCCAGCCCATACTTCTTCAAGAGAAAGCGCGTAATCGAATTGGGTGTGCCGCCAAAAGGTCCAGGTGCAATGGACTTATCCTTGAAATAGGACGCCATGCTTTGCCCGGGTGCCGGCTCCTGGCCCTTGGGCGCAACAAAGTAAACGTTGCCACGATTGACAACGTTGACGACAGCGCGGAGTTCAGCGCCCTTGAGCTTGGCATAGGCGTTGTGCTCCGGCCCGCCGATAAAGGCAAACGCCTGTCCGGACAACACCGCATTGGTGTGGCCGGAGCCTGTCTCAACGGTGAGAATTTTGACGTCCAGGCCGGCATCAGAAAAATAGCCGTTCTGAATCGCGACATACAAAGGCAGGTAACCTGTGCCGTGCACGGGTTCTGCCACGATGAGTGTTTTCTTCTCATCTGCCACGGCGGCGCTGGCAAAAGCCAACCCAACGATGGCTGCTGCAAGACATCTTGTTTTAAATCCAAACATCACGCACTCCGCTTTTTAAAAAACGACCAAGGATCAGGTTGGAATACCGCGCCGCAGCGCCCGCTCAAGCCACGCCACGGCGACATACATCAACATGGCAAGGGCCGAGAGGACCGCGACCGCCACCCAGACGAGCGCAATTTCATAAGTCTGCCCCGCATAGACAATCGTGCGCCCGAGACCATGTTCGGAGGCAACAAACTCGCCGACGATCGCGCCGGTGAGTGCCAGGCCGATGTTCACACGCAGGATGGAAATCAGCCACGGCACGCTGAAGGGGGCAACAAGTTTGGTGAAGACCTGCCAGCGGCTTGCGCCGAGCGAATAAAACAATCGCTCCTGATCGCGATCCACCGCCTGCACGCCGGAATAAGCTGTCAGCGTCGAGACCACCAGTGTGAGCGCTGTTGCGATTGCGACTTTTGAGGAAAGCCCCATGCCAAAGACGAGAATAATGAGTGGCGCCAAGGCAAGTTTTGGAATCGACTCAAGGCAAATGATGAAGGGCTGCATGAAGCGCGCGTAATTGCGCGACCACCAAAAGGAAAGGCCAAGCACGCCGCCAGCAATTGTTCCGATAACAAAACCAATCAGCGTGGCGCGGAAGGTGAAGGCAATATCAATCCAGGCCGAGCCTTCATTGAAATAGAGAACGCCTGTCTCGTAGATCGCTGAGGGTTTTGACCAGAAAAATGGATCAATCCATTTGTATTTCGCGCCAATTTCCCACGCGGCCATCATGACGACAAGAAACCCAATCTGCGCGGTCACGATCCACAACGTGGGCCAATCTTTTCGGACTGGCAGTCGCCGGGATTTCCGACGATCCGCAGCCCGGATGGACTGCACCTGTGTTGCGGCACCATGTGTTGGAGCACCATGTGTCAGTGTGCGGGCGGGCAGTGATGAGGCCTCAAGAGTCATTTGCGTTCTCGCTTAGGCCGCGAGGCCTGCTGAATCATCTGGGCTTGAAGACATGTGCAGAAGGTCGAGACAATATTTTTTCATCGCAACAAATCGCGGCGTACTGACAATGGAGCGATCCCGCGGCCGCGGAATATCCACCGGCATGTGCTCAATCACGCGGCCCGGACGGCTCGCCATCACATAAATTTCATCTGACAGGAAAACGGCTTCTTCCACATCGTGGGTGACAAAGATCACCGTGCGGCCGAAGTCGTGGAACAATTGCAGCAACCATTCCTGCATTTGCGCCTTTGTCTGCGCATCAAGCGCGCCAAAAGGTTCGTCCAGCAGCACGACATCCATATCAATGAGCAGCGTTCGTAAAAGTGCCGCGCGCTGGCGCATGCCGCCGGACAGCGCACTGGGGTGCATTTTTTCAAAGCCGCCCAAGCCATATTGCCGCAACAAGGGCGCGGCCCGATCCCGCGCCTGCGCAATCGGCACACCCTGGATCTCCATGCCAAGGCACACATTGTCGAGAATTGTGCGCCAGGGCAGCAGAAGATCTTTCTGCAACATATAGCCCACCTGCCCGATCATGCCGGTCACGTCGACGCCATCGATCAGGATGCGCCCGGTTGTGGGGGGCTGGAGGCCAGCAACAATATTGAAAATCGTGCTCTTGCCGCAGCCCGACGGGCCGATCAGGGAAATGAAGCGATTGGCAGAGACGTCCAGATTGACAGGTGCGAGCGCGGTAAAGGACGAGCCATTGCCTTCAAACACCATGGAAACATTTTCGAGCGCCAGCTTTGCGGTCGCAGCCTTATTGGCAGCGGGAGGCGCTTGCGTCGGCTGACTTTGAACGTCCATGAACACGCCTCATTTGCAACGGGCAGCGGCGACGTCAAATGAGTTGCATACCTCGTGCCAGCTGGGGATGTTCACCGAAGCGCGATGCTGCCGTGGCGCGCAGCAGCAATTCCGGCCGCTTCCACCAGCATGCTGACCGATCAGGCACTTATCGATAAAAGCGCCCTGCATCTGGTTCGCGCGCGGTCCTCTTTCTGCTGCCGGGCACGACTGGATTTGAGGGCTTCGCAAGCGCTATTGTAATGAGCAACACTTAAACTGGATGCCAAATGGCGACTTCAAAAGGCGAACTCGTGCTTGTCACCGGAGCCGCGGGCCGAACAGGACGGGCCTGCATTGCCGCCCTTTTACGGCAAGGCACACCCATTCGCGCGCTGGTCCGGCGGCCGGAGGCGGCTGCGGATCTCCAAAAGCTTGGCGTTGCGGAAACCTTGCTCGGCGATCTCACCGATGCGGACCTGTGGGACGAGGCGACAAGAGGCGTAACGCGCGTTCTGCATATCTGCCCGCCGATGCACCCGCAGGAAACCGATCTTGCGAAGGGTCTGATCGACGCGTCGAAGCGTACTGGCGTCAAACAGTTTGTACTTTATTCTGTCCTGCATCCGTCAATCGATGTGCCCCACCATCGCCGAAAGCTGGTGGCGGAGGAATATCTGATCAATTCAGGCCTGCCCTACACAATCCTCCAGCCTGGCCGCTACATGGCGCATCTGCTCCCCATCTGGCGGGCGGTGCTGGAGACGGGCGTGCATGCCATGCCCTTCTCGGTCACGTCGAAATTCAGCCTGGTGCATCTGGATGATCTTGGGGCTGCGGCGGCACTTGTTCTGCAAGGCGACGCGCATCACTTCGCCACATATCAGCTTGCCGGGCCACAGGCGCTCAGCATGACGCAATGTGCCGCTACCATCGCAGATGTGCTGGGTCGCGATATTCGCGCGGACCACATTCCGCTGGATGTGTTTTTGGAAAGAGCTCGCGCGGCTGGTGCAAATGAGCAGCGACTCAATGTGATGAAGGTGATGAACCTCCACTACGATCACCACGGACTTGTGGGAAATCCCAACGTGCTGCGCTGGCTACTCGGCCGCGATCTGAAAACTTACAAAGATTATGTTGAGGACCTCGCAGATCAGTCTGCAGCCCGGCCCAATTGAGGACCGGGCTGTGAGACATACGTTTTACTGAGCCCAGAGATGGGCGAATTGCGTCGCCACCACATCCTCATATTTCGGGTGTCCGGTGATGAGGCCCTGGTTGCGCTGGAACTCTGTCATACCGGCCACAAATTCGGGCGTCACTTCCGCCGTGAGATAAGGAATATCCCGCGCCACGACATCGGCGATCAAGGCCGCCTCGGCTTCCGGAAACCACTTTTTGCCAACCTTCGTGGCAAGGCTGATATCGGCTTTCAGAGCCTTTTGTGTTTTGACGATCGCGCGCACGACTGCCGCCACAGCCTGCGGATTTTTTTCAATCAGCGCATCCGACGTCATGATCGCGGACATGGTGTAATTCTTGGCCTTGGGCGGTCCATCGCCTCGGCGCGCGTCAATCACAAGCGTACCGTAGCCCGAGCGCACGGCAACTTCTGCGCCCATGCCATTGGCCCAAAATCCGTCAATCAGGCCAGCGCCAAGGGCCTTGGCAGCCGCGACGCCGAAATTCTTGTTCTCGCCAAGAAATGCACCAGGCACCGGGCCAATATTGACCTTATCGCGCACAACATCGATGCCGGACTCGAT
>CAIZGQ010000444.1 GCA_903932565.1 uncultured Hyphomicrobiales bacterium | reverse complement strand
CTCGAACTCTGTTGGCAGACGACGCCCTGCCCAGCGCGCAAACGCATCTGCTTCGAAATAAGAGACATGCGCCACGGGGGCTGAAGGATCGAGGGGCTGCACACCCCCCAGTCCCATTTCCACCCACGCACCATCTCGCTCCATATAATAGAGCGGTGCGGAGATGCGTTCGCGCTTCACCCAGGCCCACCCATCGGCCAGCCAATGCCCTGGATTTGCGTAGCCACCGTCTGC
The DNA here is from genome assembly GCA_903932565.1 of uncultured Hyphomicrobiales bacterium. Lineage (GTDB taxonomy): Bacteria > Pseudomonadota > Alphaproteobacteria > Rhizobiales > Beijerinckiaceae > Terripilifer. The sequence continues at coordinate 4,758 of CAIZGQ010000444.1, read as the reverse complement.
GATGAACGCGAGCCATTCGGCATTGGTCACAAGATCCCGCGCCAGTCGAAACGGCTGGAGCAGCGCATCATGCCGTGGCGTCTCGTTGTCAAACGCAAAACCCTCGCCGTCGTGGCCGATCCGTTGCACGCCACCTGCAAAAGCAAGCCATGTTGGTTTCGGCGCACGGGCGGAGGCTGGCGCACGGCCAGGCGCCGCGCTCGTGTCTGCGTAGGCAGGACGCAACGGACTTTGCGAAAAGAGCGCCAGAATATCCGTCAGCAAAAGTTCCTGATGCTGCTGCTCGTGCTGGATACCAAGCTCGATCAGCTCGGCGAGTGCAGGTGAGATCGGCAGGCCCGGCGACAAAAGCCGGTGCAAGGCATCATCCACATGCGCCCGATAAGCCAAGACGTCTGCACTTGATGGGCGCGTCAGCAGACCACGCTGCGCGCGCGGCTGGCGCGGGCCTTCACCCTCATAATAAGAGTTGAAACAGAACCCAAAATCCGGGTGAAATATTTTGTAGCCGGTGAGATATTTGCTCAGGACAAATGTTTCAAAGAACCATGTGGTATGGGCCAGATGCCACTTGGTTGGACTTGCGTCGTCGTTGGCTTGCACAACCTGATCTTCCGCAGAGAGCGGTGCAGCAAGCTTGAGCGAATGCGCACGCGTCGCAAACAGGCGCTCCGCGCGTGCCGAGGGCGCAGCCGACATCGGAGATGAGACCCGCTGAAGTGGCGCGGACTGTGACTGATGGGCAAGTCTTTCGTTCAAGCGTGATCCTCTGCGCAAACGGATGCTTGTTTTACGTCTGACGGGGCGATCAGATGCGTTTAGGCATGGGTAACTCAAAGTCTCAGGTATCGCGCCTTCAATTTGCGCGTCTTGAGACCTTGAGAAGTTGCGACGCGATGAACCCGCTCAACCAGCCAGACACAACGAACGATGCCGCCAGTAGAAGGGTGAAATACCACGGCAGTGTGGCGTCTCCGCGATAGGCCTGCGCCACGACCAGTACGCACAAAAGCGCAGCCACGGCCCACAACATCCAGCGCAGCGCCGACAGGCACCCAATGAGGATCGCTGTCGGAAATGGTCCCATCACACCCACCAGGCGTCCGGCAGTGCAATCCGGCCAGCGGCTTTCTCAATTGCAGATGCTGCCGCAAACAAGGCCTCTTCTTCAAATGGTCGACCGATCAGCTGAAGGCCGAGCGGCAACCCTTCCCCATTCAGCCCGCCAGGCACTGCAATTCCCGGGAGCCCCGCCATGTTGACGGTGACCGTGAAGACGTCATTGAGATACATCTCAATGGGGTCCGCAGAGACTTTTTCGCCAATCCCGAAGGCTGCCGACGGGGTGGCCGGCGTCAGAATGGCGTCAATGCCCTCGGCGTAAACCCGCTCGAAATCCTGTCGGATCAAGGTGCGGATCTGCTGCGCTTTGACATAGTAGGCGTCGTAATAACCCGCGGAGAGAACATAGGTTCCGATCATCACGCGGCGGCGAACTTCCTTACCGAAGCCCTCCCGGCGTGTGTTCTCGTACATGTCGGTGATGTCACGGCCGGACTTGCGCAGGCCGTAGCGCACGCCATCGTAACGCGCGAGATTGGACGACGCTTCAGCGGGCGCGACAATATAATAAGCTGGCAGCGCGGTGCGCGTATGCGGCAGCGAAATTCCCACAATCTCCGCGCCAGCATCTTTCAGCCACGCGATGCCCTGTTCCCACAGCTTTTCAATTTCGGCTGACATGCCCTCCAGCCGATATTCCTTTGGGATACCGATCTTCATGCCCTTCACAGAGCGGCCAATCGCGGCCTCGTAATCGGGCACGGGCACATCAACGCTGGTTGAATCCTTTGCATCATAGCCCGCCATGGATTGCAGCATGATGGCGCAATCGCGCACGGTGCGGGCAATCGGCCCCGCCTGATCCAAGGAGGATGCAAAGGCCACCATGCCCCAACGCGAGCAGCGCCCGTATGTTGGCTTGATGCCGACCGTGCCGGTGAAAGCGGCCGGCTGACGGATCGATCCACCGGTGTCGCTCGCGGTGGCGCCAAGGCAAAGATGCGCCGCAACGGCAGAGGCCGAACCACCGGAAGAACCACCAGGAACAAGCAGGCCTTTCTTGTCGGATGCGAGCGCCGCGCGGGCCTGCGCTTTATCGAATTTCGGCGGCATCCAGGGTGATGCGACCGGACCGTAAAACGATGTCTCATTGGACGAGCCCATCGCAAACTCATCCATGTTGAGCTTGCCCAACATCACCGCGCCATCACGCCACAAATTGGCCGTCACGTGCGATTCATAGGCGGGCTTGAAGCCATCCAGAATATGACTGCAGGCCTGCGTGTGCACGCCCTTGGTTGCATAAAGATCCTTGATGCCAAGCGGCAAACCTTCCAGCGGACCGGCATCGCCTTTGGCAATCTTCGCGTCCGATGCCGCCGCCATGGCGAGCGCCTGATCCGGCGTCTCTGCCACATAGGCATTGAGCCCACGGGCCTTTGCCATGGCATCAAGATGCGCTTGGGTCAGCTCTACGGCTGAAAGGCTGCGCTTGGCGACAGCGTCGCGGGCTTCAGCAAGGGTCAGGCGGGTCGGGTCGGTCATGCAAATCTCAGACTAAAGCTTGAAAACGGGCGGACTTCGCAAACGAACGAAGGTTACAGATTATTCGATCACCTTGGGCACAACGAAGAAGTTGTCGTCGCTCTCGGGTGCGTTGGCCGTCACAACAGACGAGCCCGCCTGGTCACGCACGTCGTCCTTGCGCAATGCGAGTTTCATGGGAATGACGGACGTCATCGGTTCGACACCATCGACATTCACCGCCGACAATTCTTCAACAAACGCGAGCATGGAATTCAGCTCGTCCTGCAAATGCGGGACCTCGTCATCGCTGACTGCGATCCGGGCAAGACGCGCAATGCGACGAACATTCGCCTGATCAACGGACATAAGCTCTCCAGCATAAACTTCAAAAATGATGCCGCCTTCTACCACCCTCCCCCAAGGCGGCGCAATCTTCACAGCCCCCGGTGGCTGACAAGTGGCAAGAGCCGTGCTACGCGGCGCGATATGGCATCCGTACCTGTTGATCTTGAGGAATTTGGCAAAAGCTTGCCGCGCCATGCGCGCCTGATGGGCGTCGATCTCGGCACCAAGACCATCGGCCTTGCGATTTCCGACGTGGAGCGGCACTTCGCCAGTCCGCTGGAAACGATCCGTCGCGTGAAGTTCACACCCGATGCGCAGCGCATGTTGGCCCTGATCGACAAGCACGCCATCGCGGCCATTGTGTTCGGGTTGCCGCTGAATATGGATGGTTCGGAGGGGCCACGCGCGCAAGCAACGCGGGCCTTCGTGCGCAATCTGGTGGCTCTGCGGCCGCTCACCATCATCTTCTGGGACGAGCGCCTGTCGACCGCCGCCGTCACCCGCACCCTGATCGAGCAGGATGCCTCACGCGCCAAGCGGGCCGAAGTCGTCGATAAAATGGCCGCCGCCTACATCCTTCAGGGCGTGCTCGACCGCCTTGCCAGCATTGCCCGGGGCGGCGCAGCGCGGCTTCACCCGGATGACGAGCTTTTCGACCGCTAACCCTTCCCAACCTTGCCTCACGCTGGGGACAGGCCTGCCTGTGGGGCGTTTGCAGCGCCTAAGGACAGGCTGCGGCAAGGCCAGTGGTCCAAAAACAGGAGCGCCCTGGTTCGGCTCCGCAGCGGCAAGAATGCTTCCCACCGTCCACTGCAAGGCTTAATCTTGGCTGGTCGAAAACGGCATGGGCTTGCTCGTCAAGAGCAACCCAAACGGGCGAGCGCACTTGAGGATCGTCACCATGCATCAAGCAACGAGCCAACGGTCGATAGAGACAAAGCCCCTGAGCAATCAGGCATTTGCGAACACAGAGGCCGCCAGCGCCGAAATCGCCCAGTACATCGCCAACCTCGCGGGCGAACTCGCCGAGATGGCGCGGCACAACCAGCTGCCGATTCTCGCCTACCTGCTCGATATGGCGCATGTCGAGGCTGTCGCTGGTCAAAACGAGCAGGCCGCCCGCGCGGCTTAATTCGGCCGCAGCGAGATCAGATTGCCCCCGTGGCGCTCCAGGCGTCCTGTGAGTTCGAGCTCCATCAAAACAGCTCGGACCTGCGCTGCGGGACCACCACTCGCCCGCACCAGATCATCCAGCGGCACGGGCGATGGCCCCAAAAGATCGACGACCAGAGCCCGCATCTCCTCGAATGTGGGGACGAGCGGCGGCGGCCTTGATGGCCCATCGCGCGGCGGTGGCCCGGTTGCGGCGAAATCCACACCTAGGACGAACCGGCTGCTCTCGCCCTTAAATGTCTGACCGTCCTCATCAAACTCCTGGCCGCGACTGGTGAGCGGGACGCTCGCGAGCCCGAAAAGATCCGCTTCGTCCCAAAGCGGCTCCTCATCGCCCGGCCAATCCCCGGCCTCGCGAAACAGTGGGCCATCATCCCGGGCGGTCCCAATCAACGGCTTCAGCGCCGAGATGACATCGTCCGCCCCGGTGCAAAACGTCGCCCCCTGGCGCAGCAGATCATTGGTGCCTTCGGCTCTCGGGTCGAGCGGCGATCCCGGAACGGCAAAGACCTCCCGCCCCTGCTCCAGCGCGAACCGCGCCGTGATCAGTGAACCCGAGCGACGCGCGGCCTCGACCACCACCGTGCCCAAGGAAAGGCCCGCCACAATTCGATTTCGGCGCGGAAAGTCTCGTCCGCGCGGCTCCCATGT
>CAIZGQ010000443.1 GCA_903932565.1 uncultured Hyphomicrobiales bacterium | reverse complement strand
CATGTACATCTATCGCTTTGGCCATGTGGCCGCGCGCGCCTATCTCGCAACTTCCGTTCGCCCGGTGGATCGTGAGGATGCGCTGTCCGACCACGTGCTACCGGACTTTGACGTCAGCCGCGAAGTGCTGATCGACCAGACAAGCCTGCCAGACCTCAAGGCGCAGTACAATTCGCCCGAGGCTGCCGACAGCAGTGTGAAGATCGCCGCCTATCATGACGACCGCGTGCTGATAGACGTCGATACTCCCAAGGACGGCATCCTCGTGCTTCACGACATCTGGTATCCGGGCTGGACAGTGACCGTGGATGGCGTGCAGAAAACCGTGCTGCGGGCCAATGTTCTATTTCGCGGTGTGGAAGTGGCGGCTGGCCATCATCTTGTCTCGTTTGAATTCCATCCCCTGTCCGTGGCAAATCTCAAGGCGGCAGCCAGCGGCTTGCTGCAAAGCACGGAAGACTGAAAGCAGCTTGGGCACGCCCATCTGCAGGGATCTGGAACAAGCGGGCAAACAGGCAAGCATGCAGCACCAAGCTTTCATCGGCAAAGGTCTTTCCAGCGTGTGGCGCATGGCGATTGCTGTGCTCTCGCTCTGGCTTGGCCTGACGCTTTTGTTGCAAAGCCCGGATGCCCTGGCACAGGGTGCTGCGGCGTCGGCACCCCTGAAGACGCTGAACCTCTCAGCGCGCATTGGCACAGGCGTCACGCTGCGCAGTGGGCTCGCCTGGCGTGTCTATCCTGACCGGGCAGATGCGAACGGCAACCGCGCCGTCCTCATGCAATCTTCCGAGGCAACACCGCAATTCAGCTTGCCAGATGGGGATTATATTGTGCATGCCGCCTTTGGCCTTGCGGGCGTCACCCGCAAGATCTCGCTGCAGCGCGACGGACAGGCTGAAGTTGTCGCGTTGACCGCAGGGGCCCTTCGTATCACCGGCATTCTCGGCGATCAGAAAATTCCGCCCACCCGCGAGACCATCGCGGTCTATGTGCCGCAGCCTGGAAATTCAGAAGCCAAGCTCGTTGTACAGAATGCGCATCCCGGTGACGTCATCGGCCTGCCGGAGGGCACCTATCATCTGGTCTCAACCTATTTGGATATGGTGGGCGTTGGGTCGTTGAATGCCACATCCGCCGGGATTGCAACAAACTCCGTCATCAATGCCGACATCAGTGTGCCCAGCGGCCGCTATGTCGATGTCACATTGCGCCATCGCGCGGCGACCCTCACGCTGAAACTGGTGAAAAGCCCGGGCGCCGAGGCTTTGGCCAACACGAGTTTCACGGTGCTGACACCGGGTGGCGACGTCATTCGCGAACTTGTCGGCGCATTTCCCTCGCTGGTGCTGGCGGAAGGCGAGTATGTTTTGATTGCCCGGCGCGATGGAAAAACATTCCAATCGACTTTCACTGTCCAATCCGCCACTGACCGCGATGTGGAAGTCATCGCTCAATAAAGGCCGTTCCGATGCAGACCTTCTTTGTCGAAATCAAATGCGCTCTGGGGCGGACGTATGAAGTCGCCAATGCGCTGGCAGAGGCCGAGATTGCGTCGGAAATCTACTCGACGGCCGGGCATTTCGACATCCTCGCCAAATTTTATGTCGAGGCTGGCGTCGACATCGGCCATTTCGTCGGCGAGCGGGTGCAGATCATTCCCGGCATTGTCGACACGCACACACTGATCACGTTCAAGGCGTTCTGAACACGGGCGCAAGATCCGGCCGAGCCTTGATCCGCCGCAAGGCGCCTCATCCAAATATCAACGACAAAACTCCCAGTTGTTTGGGAGGTCTTGATGGTCAGAATTCAGCACGCGGCACGCGTCGCGCTCGTTGTGGCTGCCACAGCGTTTTCAGCCTCGACGCCCGCAGCAGCAATCGACGTCCCACACGGCAAAATCATAGCGCAGCGCTGGTGCGCAGAATGCCATCTCGTGTCGCCAGACCAGACACGTGCCAAAGCCGATGCACCGAGCTTTGCCGATGTGGCGTCCCGCAAAACGTCGCGCGAGATATCCGCGTTTCTGACGGATCCGCATCCCCGGATGCCCGACATGACGCTCAGCCGCGATGAGATTGCTGATCTGGTAGGTTACATCAAGTCGCTGGGTCCCGGTCCAGAAGAGCCGGTCACCACGCCACCCAAATCCGGCCCCGATGTTCCTGCGATGCCGAAAAGCGGCTGAGCATTTCCAGCCATCCTGAAACGCAAAGGGAGCGACTGTTGCCAGCCGCCCCCAAAATTAAAGCGTCATATGTGCGTGGTCTCAGCGTGCGCCGCGCACCATGGTCAGGAAGCGGACCTGCTCTGCCGGATCGTCCCGGAAGACGCCGGTGTATTGCGTGGTGACAGTCACCGCACCCTGCTTTTGCACGCCGCGCATCGACATGCACATGTGCTCAGCTTCCACCCACAAAGCCACGCCGCGCGGACGCAGGGCCGTATCAATGGCCTCGCAAATCTGCGCCGTCATCGTTTCCTGCGTCTGGAAGCGACGCGCGAAAACGTCCACAACGCGGGCAAGCTTCGACAAACCAACAACGCCCTCGGAGGGGTAGTAGGCAATATGCGCCTTGCCCACGAACGGCACCATGTGGTGCTCGCAATGCGAGTAGAACGGGATGTCCCGCACCAGCACCATATCGTCGTAGCCTTCCACTTCCTGGAAGACACGTGACAGAATCTCAGGCGCGTTTTCGCCGTAGCCTTTGAACAATTCCCCATAGGCTGCTGTCACGCGGCGAGGTGTGTCGAGAAGCCCTTCGCGAGTTGGATCTTCGCCAGCCCAGCGCAACAGGACGCGTACCGCCTCCTGAGCTTCTTCCTGCGTAGGCCGTATACTTTCCAGCTCCCTTGTCCCGACTCGTACATGATTGGGATGCAAGGGCTTAACCACGGCGTCCATGTGGAGCCTCCTCGATGATGAACTTAATCCATACGCTGGCGTCACGGGGTTGGACCATTGGGATCAGCGCGTCGATCGGACCCGTCCAACTGCCTTTGTCAGACCGACCTTCACACCTATATAGGAAGTCATCAGCGGTTTGACTTAACCACTCTGCATTTCCGCCTCTCTCCTTGAGCGCAACAGACCGGTCCCTGCCATGATCGACAATATTTACAACACGCGAATTCTTGAGCTGGCCGCCGATGTGCCGCGCCGCGGTCGCTTGGCAAACCCGGATGCAACGGCGACGGCGCACTCCAAGCTTTGCGGCTCAACGGTGACGGTTGACGTGACCCTGACGGATGGCCGTGTCAGCGATTTTGCCCATGACAGCAAGGCGTGCGCGCTTGGCACAGCCTCCGCTTCAATCCTCGCGCGCAACATCATTGGGGCAAGCCCGCAGGACCTGCGAGAAGCCCGCGATGTCCTGCGCGCCATGCTGAAGGAAAATGGCTTGCCGCCCCGCGAAGGCAAGTGGGCTGACCTCGCTGTTCTAGAGCCGGTCCGGGACTACAAGGCGCGCCACACGTCCACCATGCTGGCGTTTGATGCCGTGACCAAGGCTGTTGACGAGATTGAAAGCCGAAATATGGCCGCCCATACCGGCACCGATAAAGCCCACATTGCGGTCCGGTGATCCCGGCCAGTGGGTAAATCGTCTGAAGGGTGGGCTTTACCTGACGCAGTGAAACAGCGAGTGTGGTGCCAGTGGCGGTCATCACGACCGTCCGAGTCATGGCCTTAAGCTCGAATACGGGCAGGTCATACGCGATCAAACACGACCCAGGGACGAAACATGCTCAAGAGACACGCTGCATTGGCGCGAACGTTTGGCGCGCTTGCGCTGGCCGCCGCTGCCCTTTCCGCCACCACGCCCGCCGCGTTTGCACAGGACGCCGCCAAGGAGCCGATCAAGATCGGCATGCCGATGGCGCTGACCGGCGTCCTTGCGGCCGTTGGCCAGCAGGCTGCCGCTGGTGCGAAGCTCTATGTCGCGCTGCACGGCGACACCGTCGCTGGCCGCAAGATTGAACTGATGATCCGCGATGACGGCAGCATCCCGGATAACTCGCGCCGCATCGCGCAGGAAATGATCGTCAACGATCATGCCTCGATCATCACCGCTGGCCTGACGCCCAACGCGCTCGCCATTGCGCCCGTGCTGACGCAAGCCAAAATCCCCGGCGTGATCATGGTGTCGGGCACTTCCATCGTGACGGAGAAGTCGCCCTATTATGTGCGCACCAGCTGGACGCTGGGCCAGCAATCCCTCGCGATTGCCAAATGGGCGGCCAAAAATGGTTCAAAGCGCGTTGCGGTGATCCAGTCCGACTGGGCGCCGGGCGATGAGGCCGCCAAGGTTTTCATCGACACATTCAAAGCCGCGGGCGGCGAGATCATCTCAGCCGACAAGGTGCCGTTGCAGAACCCCGACTTCTCGGCCTTCCTGCAACGCGCCGTCGACAACAAGCCGGACACGCTCTTTGTTTACGTGCCAGCCGGCCAGGCCGCCGTGTTCGCACGCCAGTTTGTCGAGCGTGGTCTGGCCAAAGAGGGCATCAAGCTGATCGGCACCGGTGACATCACCGACGACCAGGATCTGCCGACCATGGGCGACACGATGCTGGGTACAGTCACCGCAGGTTTCCACTCGGTGACGCACAATTCGCCGACCAACAAAGCGTTTGTCGAGGCGTTCCGCAAAGCCAACCCGAACCTAAAGCCCAATTTCATTGCGGTTGCAGGATATGATGGCATGCAGGCGATCTACAAAGCTTTGGAAAAGACCGGCGGCAAAGCTGATGGGGACTCCATCATGGCAGCGCTGAAAGGCCTGCAATGGGAAAGCCCGCGTGGCCCGGCGATGATTGATCCCGAGACCCGCGACATCGTCCACAACATCTACATTCGCCGCGTGGAGAAGGTCGATGGCGTGCTGCGCAACACCGAGTTCGAAACCGTTCCCATGGTGAAGGACCCGAGCCACAAACCGGCCAGCTGATCGACCGCGCGACCAGCATTCACGAGCCCCTCGTCAGCGATGACGGGGGGCTTTTTGTTGTCGGTGCAACAGATGGCGCGCATGACAAATGGCCTGTGACGCGCCATGCTCCAGCCATGTCACCTGCCCCAAGCCGTCCTAACGCCTTGCAGCTCGCCGCCCATGGCCTGATCCGCACGTATCAGCTGACCTTGTCGAGCCTGATGGGTCGCCACTGCCGCCATCTGCCAAGCTGCTCGGAGTTTACCGACGAGGCTATCCAGACGCATGGTTTTTGGCCGGGTGGCTGGATGGGCTTTGCCCGCATTTGCCGATGCCAGCCATGGGGCCCGGCCGGGTATGATCCGGTTCCCGCCACCCTGCCCATGCGCGCAACGCCACTGACGCCCTGGCGCTATGGCATTTGGCGGGGCCCCCTGCGGTGCGACCTCGTGGATGCGCCTCAAAAGCCCAATCAGCTGCGCGACATCAACTCGACCGAGAGCGAGTAGATCGCGGCCCGCATGCCCGGCGGCAGGCCTTTGAGCACATCAAGATAGGAAAGCGCGGCTTTGCAAAAGCGATCGTCCGGCAGCGCTGGCGTTGGCACGCGGCCGTCTAGCAAGGCGTCGATTTCATTGGGCGCCAGACCGCGCGCCGTCAGGTCCGACTCGATGCGCTGGAAGTCAGCCTCGGACGGGGCGCTGCGTGCCACACGGTTCGCCTGTCCGTCGATCACGGCATCAAGCCCCGCGTTGGCCATATCGGCCACCAAATCCCGATGGGTGGCGGCAAACGCAATGAAGCCCGTCGCGGCGGTCCCATAAAGGAAGCCGACGCACAGGCCCGGATCAATTTGCGCCAGCGCAGTCATCGTCTGGCTTTGCAAATCAAACAGCCGCGCGAGTGCCAAATCGCTCGCATGCGCCGCCAACAGGCCCCGGCCCCGCCGCAGCACGCTGATGGCGTCCAGCACATATTGTTCCGGCGTTTCCACCTTGCCCGCCGCCTCTGCCCGCGCGATGCCGCGCTGCACGGTCAAGTCGTAATCAATCGGAAAGGCCAGGCGAAAACGATCAAAGAAGGCCTGAAAGACAGGCACCTTTGAAAATTGGGCCTCGATATCCCGGCGTAAGGCCTCTTCACGCGGGCTGGGATCGGCCGGGCCTTTGCGATCCGGCAACCGGAAGGGCGGCTCAGACTGGCGGGTAGCCAGCCGTGTTGACCCGGCCTGCGACAGGAACAGATTGTCGAACCGGCCCTGCCCCTGCAGGCCGACGCCCAGCGCGACCAGCAGCAGACAAGCCAAGGCAAGCAGGGTGTAGCGAACACCCTCCAATCCATAGCGGGCGGAGTTTTCGTGCCAGAGACTCATGACCGGGACAGCCTCGCCTTTGCCGGGCGCAAGAGCAAGTCGTCGTGTGCTCAGCCGACCTGATTGCGCAGGCTGGCCCCGCCGGGTTAGAACGCTTGCCATCGCTTACGTCGATTGGTTTCGGCGAGTGAGCAACATGGAGTCCAGCATGATTTCGGTTACCTTTCCCGATGGCGCGTCGCGTTCGTTCGACGCCGGGACCTCAGGCTTTGATATCGCCAAAAGCATCTCCCCCTCGCTGGCCAAGCGCACTGTCGCGATGGCGCTCGATGGCGAGGTCGCCGACCTGAACGACAAGATCCACAAGGATGCCAAAATCGAGTTCATCTCGCGCGAAGATCCGCGGGCGCTCGAACTCATCCGTCACGATTGCGCCCACGTGCTCGCCGAGGCCGTGCAGAGCCTTTATCCCGGCACGCAGGTGACCATCGGCCCGGTGATCGAGAATGGGTTCTATTACGATTTCTTTCGCAAGGATCAGCCCTTCACACCGGAAGAATTCGAAGCCATCGAAAAGAAGATGCGCGAGATCATCGCCAAGGATGCCGCGTTCACAAAGGAAGTGTGGACGCGCGACGAGGCCATCTCATTTTTCGAAAAGCGCGGTGAAGCCTTCAAGGTCGAGCTGGTGCAGACGATCCCCGCCGACCAGGACTTGAAGATTTACAAGCAGGGCGACTGGCTCGATCTCTGCCGCGGTCCGCACATGACCTCCACCGGCAAGATCGGCAGCGCGTTCAAACTCATGAAGGTGGCAGGCGCCTATTGGCGCGGCGATTCCAACAAGCCGATGCTGTCGCGCATCTACGCCACCGCCTTTGCCAAGCAGGAAGACCTCGACGCTTATCTGAAGCAGATCGAGGAGGCTGAGCGCCGCGACCATCGCCGCCTGGCCCGCGAGATGGACCTCTTTCATTTTCAGGAAGAAGGCCCTGGCACCGTCTTTTGGCATCCCAAGGGCTGGACGCTGTTCCAGACCCTGATCTCCTACATGCGCCGCCGCCAGATCGACGCGGACTATGTGGAAGTGAACACACCGCAAGTGCTCGACCGCGCGCTGTGGGAACCCTCGGGCCATTGGCAGACCTATCGCGAAAACATGTTCGTCACCAAGACGGAAGACGAGCGCGTCTTCGCATTGAAGCCGATGAACTGCCCGGGCCACGTGCAGATCTTCAAGAATGGCCTGAAAAGCTATCGCGACCTGCCGATGAAGATTGCCGAATTTGGCATTGTGCATCGCTATGAGCCCTCGGGCGCGTTGCATGGTGTGATGCGGGTGCGCGCGTTCACACAGGATGATGCGCATATCTTCTGCACCGAAGATCAGATCATGCACGAGGCGATGGAGATCAACGATCTCATCATGTCGATCTACAAGGATTTCGGTTTCGAGGACGTGGTGGTGAAGCTCTCGACGCGGCCTGAAAAGCGCGTCGGCTCAGACGAGGTCTGGGACAAGGCGGAGGCAGCACTCGGCAAGGTGCTGGACGAACTTACAAAACAGGGCCTGAAGACCGGCATCAATCCGGGCGAAGGCGCGTTCTACGGACCAAAGCTCGAATACACGCTGCGGGATGCCATCGGTCGCGAATGGCAGTGCGGGACCACGCAGGTGGACTTTAACCTGCCTGGCCGGTTTGGCGCGTTCTACATTGCGTCTGACAGTGAAAAGACGACACCCGTCATGATCCATCGCGCGATGTTCGGGTCGCTTGAGCGGTTCACCGGCATTCTGATTGAGCATTTTGCCGGGCATCTGCCGTTGTGGCTGTCGCCCTTGCAGATTGTGGTGGCGACGATCACGTCCGAAGGTGACGATTATGCGCTGGAACTGGCGGCCGCTGCCCGCAAGCATGGGTTGCGCGTCGAGGTTGATCTTCGCAACGAGAAGATCAACCTGAAGGTGCGCGAGCATTCGCTGGCCAAGGTGCCTGTCATGCTGGTGGTTGGAAAACGTGAAGCCCTGGAGCGCACGATTTCCATGCGCCGCCTGGGATCGCAGAACCAGACGATGCTGACCTTTGACGAGGCCCTGTCGTCGTTGTCGGCAGAGGCAGTGCCACCGGATTTGAAGCCGGTGGGGTGACACTTTAAAGGGCTTTGCCCCTCAACCGGCGCGGAACGCGCCACCCTCTCCCTAGGGAGAGGGTTAACCTTCTCCTGAGGGAGAAGGTGCCCCGCAGCGCGGGGCGGATGAGGGTCGTTGAATGTAAACTTTAAGTTCCCCACCCCGAAAGGACCCGCCCATGGCTTCGCCGTTTCCGTCCTTCACGACAAAGCAGGCGCTGGAAGAAGGCGCTGTGTTCACGCCACGATTTGATGATGATGGCTTGATCGTCTGCATCACAACCGACGCCACCAGCAAGGACGTGCTGATGGTGGCCTACATGAATGCCGAGTCCCTCAGGCTGACATTGCAGACGGGCGTCGCACATTACTGGTCGCGCTCGCGCCAGACGCTCTGGCGCAAAGGCGATACATCCGGCCAGGTGCAAAATGTTGTTGAGATGCGGACGGATTGCGACCAGGACGCCGTGCTGCTGAGCGTTTCTGTCGAAGGCGATGGCGGGGCCTGCCACACCGGCCGCCCCACGTGCTTTTACCGCCGCGTCAAAGCCAGCGCCGATGGCGCCCAGCTTCAGTTCACAACCGACTAAGCGACAAAATCCTTATGCGGACGCGATATATTCGCGAAGCGCTTGGGATTCCGTCTCAATATCAGCCAGGCGATGCGCGACCACATCGCCGATCGAGACAACGCCTTCAAGGCGGCCATTCTGCACAACGGGGACATGGCGGAAACGCCCACCAGTCATCGCCTCCATCAACGAGTTGATCGTGGACGAGAGCGTCGTCGTGACGACCCTGGCCGTCATATGGCGCGATACAGCATCCTCCAGCGCAGATGCGCCCTTCTTTGCGACCGCTTTGACGATGTCACGTTCGGAGAGAATGCCGACCACGTCGTGATCAGCGCCGGTCACGACGATCGCACCAATGTGCTTCTCGGCAAGGATTTTTGCGACCTCATGCAGGGTGCGATGCGGCTGCGTGGTGATGACGTCGCGCCCTTTGGTGGCGAGAATGCGAGCTACCGTCATGACGGATCTCCTTTGTTTGGCTTCCCCCGATCCGAGACTTTTTAAAAATCGTCCGGTCTCAAAGTGTGGCCCTGTTTGTCGGGCGCTGCAAGGGTGGCGTCAGCAAAATACTGCCTGTCTTTTGGACGTTTTCCCGTTGCACCCATCGCATCATGCAAGATCTTGCAGGTCGCGCTGCAGTGACGGCCGGTCAAACAGCTGAAACAGCAAAAGCCCGACCAGAAACCCACCGACATGCGCCTCCCAGGCGACGGGTGACTGGGTCATGCCGAGCGGCTGTGACAGCACGCCGAACACCAGATTGACGACCATCCAGATCACCAGAAAGCTCAGCACTCGGCCTTGCGAAAACAATTGGGCCAACGGCATGGCCGGCTGCTGATATGCGTGATCCTGAGCCCGGGCGGCGGCACCAAGCGCGGACCCCAAGGGCGCACCAGGCTGAAATACAAAGCGCGATGCAAACGCCATGATCCCGGAGACCGCCGCCGATGCACCAATGACCGGCGTCACATCGTAACGCCGCGCCAGCAGATGCAGGGCTGCGCCACCGAGTGTTGTCGCGATGCAGAGCGCCAGAAACCGCAGTCCTCCGATGCGGCGAACAACGGGAGCGGCAAAGGCGACAAGCCAAATGCAATTGACGCCAAGATGCATGACATCGCCATGCAGCAGTCCATACGTCAGCAGCGTCCAGATTTGCAGGTGATTGTCAGCCACTAGGGCGGCGAT
>CAIZGQ010000442.1 GCA_903932565.1 uncultured Hyphomicrobiales bacterium | reverse complement strand
TGCGTGGGGTAGGGATAGGTTGCAGGCGGCAGGCTTGCGAGGACGGATGAGACGTCCAGAACGTGATCGCCGTCCACAAGCCCAAGCGCATGATCATTGAAAAAACAAAGCCGCATCCTGACGTCCGCCCTTACTCATTCAGGGCCATTGCGCCCCGCGTTTTGATGGGCGCAACGTTGCATGTCCATGGCAGCGGATAAAGCCCCAACCGTGATGCGAGACAGGCCGACTAGCGCCGATAGGCTTGCGACACCATCGGCAGCCCTTTGGAGGCATAGGACGCGAAGAACGCCGCCATGCAACCACACAGTAGCACGCCGATGGTGAAGGGCAGCGTTGTTCCGTTGAATTGCAGCCCGATGAGAAGTCCGAGCGATGTGCCAATCAACGTCGAAATGAAGCCCTGGACGGCTGAGGCTGTCCCCGCAATGCGGCCCAACGGCTCCATCGCCATCGCACCGTAATTGGGTGCAAGAATTCCAAAGCAGAACGTCGCGCCCGATTGCAGGATGGTGAAGACGATCAGTGTTTCAAACCCAAGGGCTGCCGCCATGACATGCAGCACGCCGAAGATGAGATAGCCCCACATGGCCCGCGCCGCGATGCGGCGTGTGCCAATGCGTCCAACCAGGCGCGAATTGACCATGGATGCAACCGCCATGGAGGCCGCGACCAGCGCAAAAAGTCCCGCAAAATATTGCGGGACTTTGTAGACATCGACAAAGATCTGCTGTGCTGAATTGATGAAGGCGAGCAGACCGCCCTGCATGGCCGCCGCTGCAAAGGTGAAGCCGATGGCCGCGCGATGGCTCAGACACAGTTTGAAATTTGTCGCGATGGCCGAGACCGACAGCGGCGAGCGGTCCTCTGGCCGCAGCGTTTCTGGCAGTGACAAGGCGACCCAAAGCGCAAGCGACACGGCAGCGAAACCGAGCCCGAGGAAGATCCACGGCCAGGGACCAAACAGCATGACGAATTGGCCGACGGAGGGTGCCAGGATCGGCACCGCCAGGAACACTGTGAAGGCCAGCGACATGACACGCGACATTTCGCGTCCCGAATACGAATCGCGCACGATGGACACAGCGAGCACACGCGGCATCGCCGATCCCATGCCCTGCACGACGCGCAACACCATCATCATTTCAAACGAGCGCGTGAATGCGATGCTGACAGCAGCCAGAGCGTAAACGGCAAGGCCACCCAGCAGGATGGGCTTGCGCCCAAACCGGTCGGCCAGCGGCCCCGCAACGATCTGCAGAGCCCCAAAGCCAAACAGGAATGATGACACGACCCATTGCTGCTGGTTGGCATCGTGGATGCCCAGATCGGAGGCAATATGCGGCAGGGCCGGCAGCATGGAATCAATCGCCAGCGCGGTGATGGCCATGAGCCCCGCAGTCATGGCCACAAGGCCCACAAAGGAGCGCTGTTGCGGGGCGTTTTCGCCCGCTTGGTCTACAATATCTGACATGGGGGCTCTAAATGGTGCAGCTTGAGGGCGGCTCGATCGATCAGCGAGAGCGCATCCTACAGGAAATGCCAAGAACCTGTGTGTCCTTGTTGGCAGGCGACCCCCGGACGCCATTTCTGACGCTCCGGGGATCATGTGTTGGCACGCGTGATCAGGCTTTGTTGCGTAGGGCGTCAACGCTCCACGGGCCGGGCCCGGCGAACACGAAATACAGGAAGACAAAGCAGAACAGCGCCGCTGCATCGCCGCCGTTCAGGACCGGAAAAAACGACCGCGGAAAATGCGAAGAGAAGTAGGCCACAGCCATTTCACCGCTCATCAGGAAGGCGGCGATCGGGGTGAACAAGCCGAGCAGCAAGAGGACGCCGCCAATCAGCTCGACGAAGCCACCAAACCAGGACAGGGACATCATCGCGGGTGCGCTCGGCAGGATGGGGAAGCCAAGGAGCTTGCCTGTTCCGTGCGCCAGAAAGATGAGGGCTGCGGCGATCCGAAGGATGCTGAGCATCTGCGGCGCGTAAATGGCGAGGCGTGAATTCAGAGACGACATGTGGCGGGCTCTCTTGTGACAGGTTGGCAGCCGCATGGGCGGCGACATTTCGGGTTTAGGGATCAGTTTTCAAAAAGCGAATCGCAATGTCGTGATCAGGAGCTTTGCTGTCTCGCGGACCCGCCATACGGGTCGTTCACATCTGTCCGGTTTCGCGTGTTGATGTGCCAACGCATCGCCACTGGAATTGCCAGTCCACCTGTTTATGATGCGCCGCAAATAAAGCAGGCCTGCATGGCCAGTGCGTGATCCAAAAGGGCGGAACGGGTGATGTCGAAGGTTTATGATGTTCTCATCGCGGGTGGCGGGCCCGTGGGCGTGGCGCTGGCGCTGGACCTTGGACTGCGCGGGCTGTCTTGCGCTGTCATTGAGCGCCGCACCGGCCTGACAAAAATTCCCAAAGGCCAGAACCTCACTCAGCGCACGCTGGAGCATTTCCATTTCTGGGGGATCGAGCCGCAAATTCGCGCCGCGCGGCTTATGCCGGCCGGTTACCCGATTGGCGAAGTGACCTGTTACGAAACGCTCGCGTCACCCTACTGGTATGCGTCAGCCGGGCGTGAAGTTGTTCGCCCATTCTACTTTGTCGACAACGAGCGCTTGCCGCAATATCGCGTTGAAGAAGTCATGCGCGAAAAGCTGAAAAGCCTGCCCGCAGTCGATGTCTTTTTTGGATGGAGCGTGTCAGCGCTGACGCAGAACGCCGATGCCGTTCAGCTCACCATGGTTCAGGATGGCACGGACGAGCGGCGTGAGCTGACCGGACGTTATCTTGTGGGGTGCGATGGCGGGCGCTCGTTTGTCCGCGAAAATGTCGGCATTGGGCGGGGCGGATCTGACTTTGACGCGCGCATGGCGCTGATCGTGTTTCGCTCGCGTGACCTGCATGAGCGCATGAAACGCTTTCCCGAACGCTCGACCTATCGCGTGATGCATCCAAAGTTTCAGGGATGCTGGCAGTTCTTCGGCCGCATTGATGTTGGCGAAGGCTGGTTTTTTCACGCGCCCGTCCCCACCGAGGCGGGCGACGATGTCGACTTCCGCAAGCTGTTGTTTGAGGCTGCCGGATTCGAATTTGATTACGAAGAAGACTACGTCGGCTTCTGGGATTTGCGCGTGGCCGTTGCTGATCATTATCAGTCGGGCCGCGTGTTTATTGCCGGGGACGCTGCCCATACGCATCCACCCTACGGCGGGTTTGGCTTGAACAACGGCGTTGAAGATGCGGCTAATCTTGGCTGGAAACTGGCTGGCGTTCTGAAGGGCTGGGCCGCGCCCGCCTTGCTTGAATCCTATGGCGCGGAACGCCGCGCAATCTTCAAGGAAACAGGCGAAGACTTTATTGCCAGTCGGATCCGCGCCGATCATGTCTTTCTCGACCGCTACAATCCGCATGTTGACAGGGCACAGTTTGAAGACGCATGGACCAAGCGCAGCAATGAAGGTGTCGGACGCGCGATGCAATATGAGCCAAATTATGAAGGCTCATCTGTGATCATGGGTCCGCCGGGCGGCATCTGCACAGCCCATGGCGAGCACCGGTTCGAGGCGCGCGCCGGTCATCACCTTGCACCGCGAATGCTCTCCACCGGGCGCAACGTTTTTGACGAACTTGGCGACGACTTTACGCTGCTGGCGTTTGATGGTGACACCCCCTGCATCGCGGCGTTCAGGCAGGCAGCGGAGATGCTGCGCATTCCCTTGCAAATTGTGCAGGATGATTTCGCGGGCGAGATTGCAGCCTATGCCGCGAAATATGTCCTTGTGCGGCCGGATCAATATGTGGTGTGGGCGGGGAACGACATGCCAGCCGACGTGCATGAGATTCTGGCCAAGGCCGTCGGCCGATGAGCGCAGAGCTTAAAGACGATCAGTTGAACATGTCGCAACGCTCCGCGATGACCTTTACAAAGGCGCATAAGATGAAGACACGTTTTGTCCGCTGGACCGCTCTTGCATTTGCGTTCGGGGTTTTGACAAGCGCACCTGCACTGGCAGACGCCCAGACAAAAGTGCGCGTCGGCAATCTGAATACGGGCAGCGATGTCGGCCTGTTTATTGCGGAGACGCGAGGCTATTTTAAAG
>CAIZGQ010000441.1 GCA_903932565.1 uncultured Hyphomicrobiales bacterium | reverse complement strand
GGCGCTCAGCTGCTCGCGGACCCCATCATTCGCGACGCCTATCTTGGCGTGCTTGAAGACTAAGTTTCACCACATAAGGAGGCCTTTCATGACCGCAACTCTCGAAGCAGCCAACGGCGGCTATCGTTTCATGCCCGGCGTCAGCCAGTATTCCTGTGGTGTCGGCGCGCTGCCGGGCTTCACGCTTGAGCGCGTGCGTTTTTCCAAAGTCGTGCCCCTGAAGCAGGGCTTTGCGATGATTGCCGACATCATCCAGAAGGCCGGTCGGCCGCTGACGTCCTTCGCGGCCTGCGAATTACGCTCGCCGGCGCCCTTCACCGAACAGGGGTTCAAGGACTTCAACGAAATCTACATCAAGACTTTGATCGACTGGGGCGTGATGAGGGACGGCGTCAATCCTGTTGCGCGCAGCAACGTCTGTCCGAAAATTGATCCGCCGTCGGAGCCCGGCTTCCACGCCTTTACGTTCGCGACGATAGCCGCTGACGCGCCGACTTCTTTTGTTGTTGCGGGCAGTGGCGAAGCCGCCGAGGGCAAGGGCGATTATCGCGATAACACCGTGCGCCTTGGCGATGTCAGCCCGTCCGCGATGCTCGAAAAAGCCAAATGGGTGCTCGACGAAATGGAGCGCCGTATGAGCGCATTCTCCGGAACCTGGGACCAAACCACTGCTGTGCAACTCTACACCGTGCGGGATGTCTATGCGCTGTTGGAAAGCGAACTTGGTGGCCGAGGCGCGTTTCGCAACGGCGTGACATGGCATTTCAATCGCCCACCCGTGGTCGACCTGGAATATGAAATGGATTGTCGTCGCGTGCACGTCGAGCGCGTTGTCGAGATTTGAGCAGTAAGTCCAGCAGCAACGGAACGAGGTGCAGGTCAATGACGCAGGATTTCCCGACAGGAAATTATCGCTACATCCCAGCGGTATTTCAGTATTCGAGCGGCGTGGCCGCGCTGCCCGATTACGAGATCGAGCGGGTTCGCTTCGACACGCCGATGCCGTTGGCGGACGGTTTTGCGCGCATTGCGGATTACATTCGCGCGGCCGGAAGGCCCCTGACCGCCTTTTGCGCGTGTGAATTGCGGTCTCCTGCTGTCGTTGATGAGTCAGGATTTCGCAGCTTCAACGAGCATTACGTCAAGACGCTTGCTGAATGGGGCCTGTTTGATGGAACCAACAATCCAGTCGCCCGCAGCAATGTCTGCCCCGAAGTTGCGCCGCCCGCAGAGCCATCGTTTTATGCGTTTTCCTTTACCCGTCCCAAAACCGGTTCGACGCCGACCTTCGTCATCGCGGGCGGCGCTGAAGCGCGCGATGGTGCAGGCAGCTATCCTGAACGGATCGTCCGCTATCGCGAAGTTGGCGTTGAAGCCATTCGCGACAAGGTAAAAGCAACTGTCGGTTCGATGGAACGGCGTCTGGCTGCTTTTGGTCATGCTTGGGCGGATACGACCGCAGTGCAGGTCTATTCCGTTTGCGATTTCTATCCCGTTGTCATGGACGAAATCGTGCAACGTGGCGCAGCAAGATCGGGCCTGACCTGGCACTTCGCCCGCCCGCCGGTGGTTGATCTTGACTTCGAGATGGATTGCCGCCGGATCTCGTGCGAGATCGTGATCTAGGCTCTATGACTGGCAAGATGTCCGGGTTTGCTGACAAGCCCGTCCATCCCGCGTCGCGCAAGCATTCACGGTCCAAGTTGGTTCCGCCGCGACTAAACCGGCAGCAGGCCAGGGGCTCATCTTTCTGCGTTCGAGCTTCGATTTGAAGATCGCTGGTCTGACAAGATCCCGGTTAGCGGCGATTGGTTTTACACAGCACCCCATCAAACCGTTTGATGGAACAATTCCGTGAAGGCGGACCAATGTCCGTGTTCCATTTTTTCAGATTGATCGCTGACCACTTCTAGCGTTGCGGTTCGGCCGCCACATTCCGAATCTGCAAATTTTACTGCTGCTTCCTTGCTCACAAAAATACCGCCGTAAAGGCCGTGCGTTTCCATGACAATCCAATGATTTGTCGCATCCTTCGCAATGACGAAACGCAAAGGATCAACATCTGCTTCAGGTGCAGGCGAAGCGTTTTGGTAGATATCTTGGGGAGGTTCTTTCGTCATCGTCATTGAAACAAATCCATATTGCCTATGGCGATCAGTGTCAGGAGGCCGCCGAATACCAATCCGACAATGAGCCCCAGAAGTTCAGCGTGTAGCGACTGCGCGTGAACACGCCGATATTTGGATTTTTGCAACGCGAGGGTCGTCATATGGCTCTCCGTCGGTTGATGACCGAAAATGACAGTGTGATCCAAAGACAGATAAAAATTCCATACGCTTTTTCGGCTTCTGCATAAATTCAGTCGACCTTCGGCAAGAGCTTTGACCTGCCTGCCACACCGACTTCAACGCAGCGTGGCAGCGCGGAAAACTCGAATTTTTATTTTATTTTTATGTCTCGGCTTGAATTCCGTCTGGAATTTTTATGGTCGTTTGGATCATTTGGCGTGGAACACGTGCCGCGTCATCAAGGAGGCAGGGCAATGCTCGATGTAATTTTCGTTGGCGTGACGGTGATTTTGTTCGTGGTGATGGCTGCGTACGCCTACGCCTGCGACAGGCTGTGAGGAGAAAATCATGATCGAACCCATTCTGGGGCTCGCCGTTGCTTTGGGGCTCGGCTTTTACCTGCTCTACGCGCTCATTCGCCCTGAGAAATTCTGACATTCAACGTGAAAGGTGACGCCATGACGCTCGTCGGCTGGCTCGAAATTGCTGTTGTGCTTGGCTTGGTTGTCGCCTGCGCAATTCCCCTGTCGTCGTATATCGCGCAGGTTCTTGATCGCAAACAAACGTTTCTGACGCCAATCCTGTCGCCGGTTGAGCGTGGCTTTTACAAGCTTGCTGGCGTTGATGAAAATCGCGAGCAGGGTTGGGTCGCCTACACAATGGCAATGCTTGCCTTCAGCATTGTTGGCTTTGTCACGCTGTATGCTGTCCAGCGTCTTCAAAATTTTCTGCCGCTCAACCCGCAGGGATTTGATCCGGTCGCACCCGATCTATCCTTCAACACATCGATGAGCTTTATCACAAACACAAACTGGCAGAATTACGGTGGTGAGACCACCATGAGCCATCTTGTGCAGATGCTTGGTTTGACGGTCCATAACTTTGTGTCCGCTGCAACAGGCCTCGCGATGGCGTGGGCCTTGGTGCGTGCCTTTGCGCGTTCAGAATCAACAACGGTCGGAAACTTCTGGGTCGATCTGACCCGGACTGTTCTGTATCTGCTGTTGCCGATGTCGATCATTGGCGCGCTGGTTCTGGTCTTTGCTGGTGTGCCGCAGACGCTTGTTGGATCGATCGACGCCACAACGCTTGAGGGTGCCAAACAGACGATCTCGCTGGGTCCGGTGGCAAGCCAGGAGTTCATCAAGGAACTTGGCACCAACGGTGGCGGATTCTTTAATGCGAACTCGGCGCATCCCTTCGAAAATCCAAACATCCTGACGAACATCATCGAGATCTTTGCACTTCTTCTCATTCCCGTTGCCAGTGTTCTTGCGTTCGGGCGGTCGATCGGGGATGGGCGGCAAGGGCGCGCCATTTTGGTGACCATGGGGATTTTGGTCGTTGCTGGTGTGTTCGTTGTGTATGTGTCGGAAGCAGCCGGCAATCCAATTCTGACAGCCTTGGGCGTTGACCCATCGCAGGGAAATATGGAAGGCAAGGAACTTCGATTTGGCCAGGCTCTGACAGCGCTGTTTGCAACCGGGACCACCGGTACAAGCACTGGTGCCGTGAATGCCATGCACGATTCTTTCATGCCGCTGGCCGGACTGATCCCGCTCTTCAACATTCTTGCCGGCTGTATCTGGCCAGGCGGTGTTGGCGCTGGTCTTTATGGTTTCCTCGTCGTTGCAATCATCGCAGTCTTCATCGCGGGCCTGATGGTCGGACGGACACCGGAATATCTCGGCAAGAAGATCGAAACACGCGAGATGAAACTCGCCATGCTCGCGGTGCTGATCTATCCTTTGGTCGTTCTTGGCTTTGCCGCGGCGTCTGTCCTGTTGCAATCCCAGCTTGATCCCGATGGAGCTTGGTTGACCAATTCAGGTCCCCATGGCCTATCGGAAATTCTCTATGCCTACGCCTCGCAGAACGCGAATAATGGTTCGGCCTTCGGTGGACTGAGTGGCAACAATCTCTGGTTCAATTCGACCGGCGGCTTTGCAATGTTTCTCGGCCGCTTTGCCTATGTGATCCCGGTCTTGGCATTGGCCGGTTCGCTCGCCTCGAAGAAGAAGGTGCCTGCGTCTGTTGGCACGTTTCCGACCCATGGCTCGTTGTTTGTCGGGCTTTTGATTGGCGTGATCATCATTCTCTATCTGCTGCAGTATTTCCCCGCACTCGCCCTGGGTCCCATCGTCGAGCACTTTCTGTTGCTCAGTGGCAAGACGTTTTGACGGGCATCTACTGACGGGTAAGTCATTCTGACGGAGTTGAATCTTATGGCATCCAAAACAGC
>CAIZGQ010000440.1 GCA_903932565.1 uncultured Hyphomicrobiales bacterium | reverse complement strand
TGGAGTGCGGCCAAAGACAGTGACCCGCAAGTACTCACCGATCTTCGCGAAGATGCACGCGACAAGCAGGCGCAAGAATATCGCCGCCTTCTCTATGTGGCGATGACGCGGGCAGAAGAACGGCTTTATATTGCGGGCTTTCATGGGGCGCAGAAACCGTTGGAGGGTGCGTGGTATTCGATGGTGCGTACAGCATTGGAGCCGCACATGACGGACGCGCCGTTGCCTGACGGCACCAGCGTTTTGCGGTTCACCTCACACCCCTGGCCGCCTGCGGCGAGCGTGCCTGCAGCGCATTTGATCCCTGCAACAACGGCCGCACTTGCGCCCGCATGGCTCTGGCAGACAGCACCGCTCGAACAGCCAGCCGCACCGCCGATCAGCCCCTCCAACGCATTGGCGCGGGCCGACCAACGCGATAAGCCGACCGACGGCAGCAGGAGCGCTGCCCGCGATGCGGCAGCCCTCACGGGCCGTCTTGTGCACGCCTTGCTACAATATCTGCCCGATGTCGCGGCGGACTCGCGCGCCCTGGCTGCACAACGGTTTCTCCAGCTGCGGGCCTCCGGACTTTCAGCGGCGGATCATGAAACGATTTTGCAGCAGGTGACATCTGTTCTGGAGGATCCTCTCCTGGCAGGGCTGTTTGGCAAAGGCTCGCGGTCGGAAGTTGCCATTGCTGGGCGGGTTGATCGCGCTGGTGGGACTTCAATTGAGATTGCAGGCCAGATTGACCGGCTGGTGGACACAGGGACAGACATTCTGTTTGCCGACTTCAAAACGGGGGCCGCGCGTCCACATCGGCAGATCCCCAAAAGCTATGTCACGCAGATGGCGCTGTATCAGGCCGCCCTCGCGCCGCTCTGGCCAGACCGTCCCATAAGGGCCTTTTTGATTTGGACAAGCGGCCCGTCGGTGATCGAGCTTAGCGCGAACGAATTGCGCGCCGCGCTCAGCGCGCTTTAGCGTCAGGGCACTGGCGGCAAGGGTGGTTGCAATTGCCGCACACATTGCGCGGCAATGCCGTTGAAGGCCTGGGACTGCTCCGGGGTCAGGCGATTTGCCAGAACGTCCTTCCACAACGGCTGCTTTTGCGTGACATCAACAATGCACGTGCATACCTTTGTGCAAAAAGCTTTTTCAGATCCATTGCCGCATTTGATTTCACAGGCTCGAATAAACGATTCCTGATCCGTCTCCACATGCACGCCCGTGAGCTGCGCAAGGCCAAAGACGATGGCTAGTAGAAGCGGCTGGTGCAGCATGTAGATGGCAAGACTATGACGCCCCGCCCTTTCAACCCAGGCTGCCAGAGCGCCCGTTGGCCTGGGTGACAGAAACGTCAGAAGCGCCTGCCGCTGTTGCATAAGTTTGCCAATTGCAACGCCGAGAAACAGAAAGCCGGACCATGGAAACAGCGGCCGCCAGTCGCTCGTTGTCGGCAGGCTGTGGCTGAGGCCGAGCCAGATGAGCGATGGTGCCTCGACCGATATGACATCTCGCAAAAGGGGAAGACACAAACCCAGGATGGCAAGAATCAGGCAGACCCAAAGGGGCTTGCGCAAAACAAGGAGGGCCAACAGGCTGGCAACAAAGATGCAATGCAGAATGCCGAAGAAAATGAACGCGTCAGGCATCGCGAAATAGGTGGCAACCGTAATAAGTGCCGCGGCACCGCCAAGGATTGCAAACCGCCGAAACAGTTTCTGCGAGCCCATCGATGCATTTTGCTGCATGCGATCTGCAAGCACCATGGAGATGCCTGCGATGGCAAGAAAACTCGCGGCGATGGCATGGCCGTAGGCCCGGAAGACTGGATGGTCCGGCACATCCGGGGAAATGAGGCCGAAATATCCCAGATCCCAAACGCTGTGGAAGACGACCATGGCGAGAATTGCAATGCCGCGACACGCATCAAGCCGAGGCAAGCGCGTCTGGTTGGGTGCTGTCTTTGACTCAGCAAGTTTAGTCATGGAATCAGCCTGCATCAAAACCATCTGAATGCAAAAACGCGCCGCAGCCCGGGGGCCACAGCGCGTTTTCTCACCTTATCAAGTCTGCAACAAACGCGGACCTGTCGGGCGCTTACTTGAACAGCGCGACGGTCTGGATCAGCGTGTTGTAGATACCCCAAGCCAGCGGAATGCCAACACAGGCCCATGCCAGGAGGGCTTTTGCATCAAGGCCACCAAGCCCAATGCCGTAGGACCCGGACGTTGCCTTGGTCACGCCAGCTGCCGCCTGAAGCTTCGCCACTTCGTCATCGTTCATGTACCACTTGGGATCCACCGGTTTCACGAAGAAGTTGCAGATAAACCCAATCACCAGGAACCCGGCGAGAATGTACATGGTGACATCGTAAAGCGCGCTGCCTGTCACACCCGCCTTGATTTCAAACTCGCGGATGTAGGTCACAACTGTCGGCCCAAGGATACCGGCGACCGACCACGCGGTGAGCAAGCGGCCATGGATAGCGCCTACAAACTGCGTGCCGAAGATATCCGCCAGATAGGCTGGGACTGTTGCAAAGCCACCGCCGTACATCGACAAGATGATGCAGAAAGCCGCCACGAAAAGGCCCTTCGATCCGATATGCGCGAACGTCGGCGCGCTGGCGTAAAGCGCGATGCCAAGGACGAAGAAGCAGAAGTACGTAGCCTTTCGTCCGATCTTGTCAGACATCGACGCCCAGAAGAAACGACCGCCGATGTTGAACAAAGACAGCAATGCAGCAAAGCCCGCCGCAATGGTTGCAATCTGCGTTTTCTGACCCGCATCAAGCTGTGCGAAGGCAAGATCCGGACGGCCGATCAACTGGCCGCTGAAGATTTCCTGCAACATGGGAGAGGCCATGCCGATCACACCGATACCGGCAGACACGTTGAGGCAAAGCACGCCCCAGATGAGCCAGAACTGCGGTGTCTTGTGCGCATTCTTCAGATGCACGTGATGCATCGTAATCATGCTGCTGCTGGCAACCGGCGCCGTGTAACCCTCTGGACGCCAACCGGCCGGTGGCACGCGGTAGCTGAACGCACCCGCAAGCATGTAGACAAAATAGCCCGCAGCCATCACGACGAATGTTTCCCAAACGCCGACGCTCGCTGGTGTCTTGAAATAATTCATCAGAATGTTGGCAAGGGGCGATCCAATCAGGGCACCACCACCAAAGCCCATGATCGCCATGCCCGTCGCCATGCCGCGACGATCCGGGAACCACTTGATGAGCGTTGAGACTGGGGAAATATAGCCAAGACCAAGGCCAATACCACCGATGACGCCGGACCCGAGCCACATCATCCAAAGCTGATGCGAGTAGATGCCGAAGGCGGAGATGAGCATGCCGCCGCACCAGCAAATGGCGGCGTACACACCGGCGCGGCGCGGGCCAACGCGCTCGAGCCAACCGCCCCAAATCGCGGCCGCAGAGCCCAGAAACACAAAAAACAAGGTGTACATCACGCCAACGTCGGCAACGCGCCAATCGCAGCTTGTCGTGACAAGGGCAGTCATCAGGTTGAGGTCAGCACAGGCCTTGGGGGCCGTGACGCCCAGGGCGCGCGACAGCGGCAGCCAAAACACACTGAAGCCGTAAGCCATGCCAATGCAAAGATGGATCGCAAGAGCGGCAGGCGGAACAAGCCAGCGATTAAAGCCTGACTTGGCAATCGTGCGGTCGCGATCGAGAAGTCCAGCACCGGATATGGGTGCGGACGCTCCTTGGTCCAAAACCGTCATGGTATTCCTCTCCGTTTTGTTTTTTGGGTCGTCAATTTTGATTTATCAGCAAAAAATGCACGACTTCGTTAAAGCTTTGCAGCGGCAGCCCTTGCAAGGGGTTCGAGCTTGGAACCGTCACTCTTGACGTAATCCTTTAGTTCAAGGCGCATTTTGGGGGTCCAGAACGCGACAATGTGATTTGTCGTGTTCGTGATCGCTTCCGGCTCCGGCATCAACCGAAATCCGACCGCAATTTGATTGGCCATCTTGATGAGCTTGTCGACCGGATTGTCGTGAGAGTCAGTCATGCGCTTGATCTTTCGATATTTTTCGGTAGCCCGTGGATGCGCTCGGGCGAGTTGAAAATCGTGAGGCTGTCGGGCCGGGCCAAGCAGATGAGCGCCATATCGTGAATACGGGCACGTTCTACAGCTAATGACGTCGGTGCCGAAATCGCAACCAGCGTGTGAGCCCCGTAGATCGCGGCTTTTTCCACCATTTCAAACGAACAGCGGCTTGTGATGATCATAAAGCCATCCCGCGCGGCATGGTT
>CAIZGQ010000439.1 GCA_903932565.1 uncultured Hyphomicrobiales bacterium | reverse complement strand
CGGTTCTGATTGAGGTTTGGCGTCCGCATCGTCAGCACAATCAGGGCAATCGACGCCCCGAGCGGAGCGGCGCAGATCGTCCGAATGATCGCAATCAGGGTCGCGGGGCCGAGCGCGGTCCGCGTCGCCCGCACCACAATCGTGGAGCCCAGCCGGGTGTCGCGGCCGATGGCAGCGTAACACCCGTTGCAGGAGCCGTTGCCGAGGGCCAGATCGCCCCATCACCGACTGGCGAAGGGGCTGCTGCAGAAACCAATGTGCCGCGCCGGTTCGAGCGCCCGGCCGGTGGCGCACCGCGCCATAGCCATGGTGGCCGTCCGGACAATCGTGGTGGCAAGGGTCGCCCAGAGGGTGCGCCGGGCGAAGGTCGCCCCGGTGGCTTTGCAGGCGGCAATCGCGGTGGTCGTGGCCCGGATGATCGCAGACAAGACGATCGCAGGCCTGCCAAGGGAGGCGGAGACCGTACCTTTGCCTCAACCGAACGGCCAGCACCGCGCGAGCGCCAGCCGGATCCCAATTCGCCCTTTGCCAAGTTGCTTGCTCTCAAGGCGGAGCTTGAAGCCAAGGGCAAGAAGGACTGACCTCAGGAGCTTGGATGGGGCGATCGGCGGCGGCTGGAGCCAATCGGGATGATGGGGATGCGTCCGGCGACGAGCGTCAGCGTCTCGACAAATGGATGTATTACGCGCGGGTGGTCAAAACCCGTGCCCTTGCCATCCGTCTGATTGAAGCTGGGCATGTGCGGGTCAACGGACAGCGCAACAAGACGGCCCACAAGTCGCTTCGAGCCGGGGACGTACTGACCATCGCGCTCGACCAGACAATACGGGTTCTGAAGGTCCGTGCGCCCGGGGAGCGCCGTGGGCCTTATTCCGAAGCGCAAACGCTTTACGAGGATTTGTCAGAGGGCAATGGTGCCACACAAATCGGCGCTGACGGCGATTGAGCCCCTTGTGAGAAATGCTGTGCTGGTTGCGAATTATCGTCCCTGAGGCTAAACGGCGTCTCGACTTGCGTGTCGCGTGTGTCACGCATTTTGATGGCAAAATCCTGCTGCCATCTTTTGGTGTGTTCAGACTTGGCAGTTACGCCTTTGGCAGTGCAAAGTTGACGTGTGCAGAATTGAAGCATGAAGGGGGTCGAGCGTCGACACCCGTTGAGAGGTTAGCATGACTTACGTCGTCGTCGAGAATTGCATCAAGTGCAAGTATATGGATTGCGTGGAAGTGTGCCCGGTGGATTGCTTCTACGAGGGTGAAAACATGCTCGTGATCCATCCCGACGAATGTATCGACTGTGGCGTCTGCGAACCCGAATGTCCCGCCGAAGCCATCAAGCCTGACACCGAGCCGAGCCTCGACAAATGGCTCACGTTGAATGCCGAGATGGCCAAGTCGTGGCCCAACATCACGGTGAAGCGCGACGCGCCTGCGGACGCGAAGGACTTTGACGGCAAGGCTGGGAAATTCGACGCATTCTTCTCTGCGGAGCCCGGCGAGGGCGATTGATTCGGTCGCATTGCGCGCCGACACCACTAAAAATGAGCTTTTTGCGCCGAAAAACGGCGCGAAAGGCGTCTCGAAATGGGATTTAACCAGTTTTAACGGTGGGTTTGAGCCACAAGGCCGCCATCTTTGATTCGGGCCAGTTTTTGTGATATACACTTTTTTAACAGTCGGACAGTCATCCAAACAGGTTTTTATCGCGCAGTTTACCGCCCAAGCCATCTTTTAATGGATTCGGGCGAATGCCACCTCGTCGCTCACGAGGCCCATTTCGGCATCTGCATCGAAAACCCGATGTGTGACCCCATCCTTGTGGCTGAGAGGAGGCGACTTACCGTTCGTTGCGGCGGGTCGTTCTCTTCACCCGGTTGCTCCATTCAGGAACAGCCGTCAGTGGCTTCGTTTCCAACACGGAGCCTGACAGGAGTACCGCGTATGTCAGTCAAGAACGCCGCGAAAGCCAAAACGCCTGCGAAACCATCATCCAAGAACGCTGTTGCCGCGAAGCCTTCAGAGCGGTCGAAATCTGCAACCGCCAACGTTTCAAAGGCCAAACTTCCATCGAATTCCAAGTCTTCCAAACAGTCGTCTTCCCAGCCGTCCAAGACTTCGGCCACAACAAAGTCAGACAAGAGCAAGGCATCTGCGTCAGTCAAATCCGTGTCTGCAAAACATGTGTCTGTGAAAACGCCAGTTGCAGCCAGTCTTCCCCGCACGTCGGCTGGCAACAGCAAGGGCCGTTCGGCCAGCGTCGTTGCTCCGACTGCCAAGACAACAACGGTGAAGACAACTGGTTCCAAAAACCAGGCAGCCCAGACTGTCGTGCGTGCAGCAGCCAAGACTGTTGCGGGTGGGTCGTCGGTGAAATCGTCGAAGCCGGATGCCGCGAAAGCATCCGGTGCCAAAACCACAGTCGCCAAGACTGTTGCTGCCAAGACTGTTGCTGCCAAGACTGTTGCTGCCAAGACTGTTGCTGCCAAGACCACCGCAGCAAGCGCATCGAATTCAAAAGGAACAATAACAAACGTGCTCAACTCCACATCTGACGCCACCAAATCGAATGTCACGAAGCTTGATGCCCCGAAGGCTGATCCTTCGTCAGCAGCTTCAGCAAAGGCAGCACCGAAGGCGCCTGCCGCCAAGCCGAAGGTGAGTGAGACCGGTGCGAGTGAGACGTTGGTTTCGGCTGCCAAATCGCCCGCAAAAGCTGCCGCGCCCAAAGGCAGCGTCGCGAAGGTGTCTGTCGCGAAGGTCTCGCAGATCACAGTGACGGCGTTCAAGGCGTCCGACGTCAAGACGGGCGCCGTTGCGCCTGCCCCGGCCGAAAAGGTTGCGCCTGTGAAAGCGGCTGCAAAGCCTGCCCGCAAGCCTGCTGCGCCGCGCGCGCCCAAGGCTGCTGCCATCGTCGCCCCGGTCATCCAGGTCGACATGGAAACCGGTATTGCCGCCAGCATGAATGAGCATGGGCTGACGGTTTCGCACCCCTATCGCGATGTGAGTCCCATTTCGAACCCGGTGCCGCAAGTCGTTGCGCCGCAAAGTTTTAAAACAATTGACCCTATGGTCAGTTCGGGCGTTGCGTCTGCTGCGCGTGCAGCAGGTTCGTCCGTGGCCACCCCGGTACCGGGTGGCGATGTAAAAACAAACCCGGCGGGTCAATCGTCGGCCTCAATAACTCGAGAAAAAAGCGAAGCGATACCGGTGACGCAAAAGAAAAGCTCCACATCAACCGCTCCCGCCGCCTCGGCTTCCATGGATCAGGACGCCGCATCCTCAGCCGCCAAGGCAGCAGCCAAGCCTGCTGCCGCCAAGCCGGGCGCACACCGCACCGGTTTTAAGACGGGCGAATTCATCGTGTATCCGGCCCATGGCGTCGGCAAGATTATTGCCATCGAGGCTCAGGAAGTTGCTGGCTTCAAGCTTGAGTTGTTTGTCATCAACTTCGCCAAGGACAAGATGACTCTCAAGGTTCCCATGCCGAAGGTGGT
This sequence comes from uncultured Hyphomicrobiales bacterium, assembly GCA_903932565.1. Classification (GTDB taxonomy): domain Bacteria; phylum Pseudomonadota; class Alphaproteobacteria; order Rhizobiales; family Beijerinckiaceae; genus Terripilifer. The sequence continues at coordinate 1,890 of CAIZGQ010000439.1, read as the reverse complement.
TGCAGGTGCAATCCGCAAGCTGGCGGAGCCGGAGGTTGTGAAGCGTGCGCTCGACACGTTGATGGGCCGCGCCCGCGTCAAGCGCACCATGTGGTCGCGTCGTGCGCAGGAATATGAGGCCAAGATCAACTCGGGCGATTTGATCTGCATCGCAGAAGTTGTGCGTGATCTTTATCGCTCCGACGCCCAGCCTGAGCAGTCCTATTCAGAGCGTCAGTTGTACGAGGCTGCCCTTGATCGCATGGCCCGCGAAATCGCCGCCGTGCAGAAGCTGACGGACCCAGAGTCCCTCAAGCTGATTGAATCGCAGCTGCAGAAGGGCCCGCGTCGCCCAGTGAAGGGTGAAGCTGCGGCCGAAACCGAGGCTGAGGCAGAAGGCGAAGCCGAGAGCGATATCGAAGAAGCCGCCTGATCCCTGCCGCGACCTGATTGAGAAAAAGCCCCTCTTGCAAAAGAGGGGCTTTTTTGTTGGGCTTTGCAGATGTGGCAGCTGTGCAACAGCCCGCTTACTTCATGTGTTCCATCGGCATGCCCTGCATATGATCCATATGACCGCCAGACGGCGATGGGGATCCTGGCGGGCTGGTGGCATTCATCGCAGCCGCTGCGAATTCGACCTCGACCGATCCCGCTTTCTCGAACACGAGCGTGCCCTTGATCTTCTGTCCAGGGTTCACCTGATCTTTCAGTCCGACAAACATCAGATGATAGCCACCGGGTTTCAATTCGACGGTGCCGCCAGCGGGAATTTCGAGCCCTTTTGGCAGCTCCCGCATACGCATCACGCCATTGTCCATCGACATCTCATGGACCTCGCCTTTGCTGGCGATGTCAAAGCTGGTGCCGATCAATCTGTCGGCCGACGTGCCGCCGTTCGCGATTCGCAGATAGCCCCCTGCCACAGGCGCACCTTTTGGCGTCGCGCGGGTCCAGGGCTGCGAAATGGTGAGGGATCCTGCGTGATAAACCACAGGTGTATCGTCGGCTGCGCGCGCGCCAAACGCTGTCACTGACGCCGCCGCGCCAAGGACGACAGCAGCAAGAGAGAATTGGCGAAAAGCATGAACGATGGTGGACATGGAGGCCTCGCTGCTTGGCGCAGTCTGCACCGCGCGTCCAACGCGAGGCGGTGACCGCTGCTGGCAGCGTCCATAGCCGACCTGCAAGGCCCCGCAAAGCACGATCTCAGAGCAGGATTGCGCCGACCAGAGCCGATAGTAGAAGCGACGCATCATACAGCGCGAGGTGCGCCGACCCCGGCCGCGCGACAGTGTGCAGCAGACGCAAGCTGCCGCTTTGGGCCAGCGACCAGCCGATGCCCGCAAGGATCAGCCCAAGTGTGATCCCGGACGCGCCCAGCACTACCTGTGACAGCATCCACCCGAGTGCTACCAGCGCCAGACCGAGAGCGCCCAGGGCGCTCGCCGGCACGCGCATGAGCAAGGACGAGGCGAGGCCTGCCGGGGCATACATCGCCAGTAGGTGCAGACTGATGAGCCCGCCAAGCACTGCTGGCCCGACGCTGCACATCGCGAGCATGAGCGGCGCGCTGCCCATGGCGTGCGCCATGCCAAACCATGCCAAAGCGCCGATGCTGGTGGCCGCGATGTAGGGCCGAAGCTGGACGTTGGACGCGGCCCGCGTTGGGCTGGGCCCTGCCAAAGCATGCGGCAGGCTGAGCGCAACGGGGAGTGCGACGAGGTGGACAAGAGCGGCCGCGATGGCTGCTGCGACGGCAACCAATGGGCCACCCCAATGATCGGCCAGCCCGAGGATGGTTGGCGCCAGCAAAGCAGCCAGGCTTCCGCCTGCCAAAATCGTCACGGCCGCTTGCCCGCGCGGTGCCGCACCGGTCGCCGCCGCATGGCGATAGAACAGGCCAAAGCCCTG
>CAIZGQ010000438.1 GCA_903932565.1 uncultured Hyphomicrobiales bacterium | reverse complement strand
GGCTGAGCACGAGGCGTGCCCGGTGGGCTCAGATCGCGCGCTTGAGGGTGCCATCATGACGGCGCCCGCGATGCGCGATCCCGCGCTGTTGGCCAAGCTCGATGCGGTCGCTGGCCGCGTTTTGAAACGCTAGGATAATCGGACCCCTCTCCCACTGACGAGGGAGGGGCCTCGAATTGACCTTACTTGGGCAAAACAGCTGCCGAATAATCGTCGATCAACTGGCGCGAAATCGTGCCGGGCGTGAACTTGTAGGGGCCAACCTCGGACACAGGAGTCACTTCTGCCCCGGTGCCGCAGATAAAGCACTCGTCCATCACAGCCATCTCTTCGGGCATCATGCGACGCTCGATAACATTGATGCCGCGTGCCTTGGCAAGGCCAATCACCGTGCGACGCGTGATGCCATCAAGGAAGCAATCGGCAATCGGCGTGTGGATTGCCCCATCCTTCGTGAAGAACAGGTTCGCGCCGGTGCATTCTGCCAGACGGCCCTGCCAGTCGAGCATCACCGCATCCGCATAACCTTTACGCTCGGCGCGATGCTTCGAGATCGTGCAAATCATGTAAAGACCAGCGGCCTTTGATTGGCACGGTGACGTCATCGGGTCGGGACGGCGATAATCTGCAATGTCGAGGCGGATGCCCTTCATCTTGGTGGCGACATCGAACATGCTGGGCCAGTCCCACGCCGCAATGGCCACATGGATGGTCGCATGTTGAGCCGCAACGGCCATCATCTCGCTGCCGCGCCACGCAATCGGGCGCACGTAGCAGTTCTGAAAGCCGTTCTTCTCGACAACGAGCTGCTTGGCCGCCTCAAGCTCGTCGATGGAATAGGGAATCTCGAAATCAAGAATGCGCGCTGAATTGTGGAAGCGCTCGGAATGCTCGCGTGATTTGAAAATCTTGCCGCCATACGCGCGCTCGCCTTCAAACACGCTCGAGCCATAGTGCAGGCCGTGAGAGAGCACGTGCAGCTTTGCGTCGTTCCATGGCAACAGCGCGCCATCTTGCCAGATAAAACCGTCGCGCTGATCGAATGGAAGAACCGACATGATATTCGCTCCCTTGGCGCGGTGCCCCGGATGCAAGTGCATCCACTGCTTAAGCGGTTGCCGAATGTCTCGCAGGGGCAGGGACGCGCGCGATTGATAGGTCTCGCTTGTCGCTGAGGTGGGTTGACGAATAGCAACCGACCTGAAATATGTCAACAAGGCTGTCTTATATGGTGCAGGCGGCTCGTAGCCGCTGCCATAGACCATTCGGGAGACTGATTTGGAGTCGTACCAGCGTTCCAAACCAGAGCCGTCCAAGGGGCGGCCTTCCAAAATTGCGGGTTCGTTGCCCGTCGATCCTGTGAATGAGGCTGCCCTGCCAGACGCTGACCGCGACCCAGCTGCGAGCAATGTTGCCGAGCCGGTCGCCAATTACGACCTGATTGAACTCTTCTTTTTTGCGTACCGCGATTTCGTTGGCGACCCGGACCGCCTGCTTGTTGAGCTTGAATTTGGCCGCGCGCACCATCGGGTGCTGCATTTTGTCAGCCGCCACCCGGGCCTGACTGTGGCTGAGCTTCTGGATATTCTGCGCATCACCAAGCAAAGTTTGGGGCGCGTCCTGAAAGAATTGGTCGACAAGGGCTATATTGAATCGCGGCCCGGCAATGTCGACCGGCGTCAAAGACTGCTGTTCCCGAGTGCGCGCGGGCGGCGACTTGCCCTGGACCTGACGATCCTTCAGGGCAGCCGCTTTGTGCGCGCCCTGAAGGAGCTTCCATCAAATGCCCGCAATCAGGCCGTCCAATTCCTGCTGGCCATGATAGACCCTGAGGAACGGCAAAAAGTGGCTGCGCTGGCGGGCATCAACCTGCCACTGCCGGGCGACGAGGGAGACCTATGATCAACACGGCAAGCCTCAGCGAAGCGCGGCCGCCCGCTTTGCCAGACGATGCGGATCACATTTTGCTGGTCGACGATGACAGGCGCATTCGAACCTTGATGTCGCGCTACCTGATGCAGCGCGGTTATCGCGTCACGACGGCAGCAGATTGCGCTGAGGCACGGGGCTACTTGAAGTCGCTGGCGTTTGATCTCATCGTGCTTGATGTGATGATGCCGGGCGAGACCGGCTTTGAATTCACCCAATGGCTGCGCAAGGATTCACAGGTGCCAATCCTGTTGCTGACAGCGCGCACCGAGGCCGAAGACCGTGTGCGCGGGCTGGAAGTGGGCGCTGACGATTATCTGACAAAGCCGTTCGAGCCAAAAGAACTTTCGCTCCGCATTGCCTCCATACTGCGTCGCGCTGCGCCGCGTGTGGAAGAGAATGTGCAATTGCAGGCGGTGCGCTTTGGGGAATTCGTGTTTTTCTCGGATCGTGTCGAGCTGTTTCGTGGCGACGAACAGGTCAAGCTGACCGATCGCGAGCGTGCCATGCTGCAATTGCTCATGCGCAACCCTGGCGAACCCGTGGCGCGCGAAGAATTATCTGGCGATGGGACGCCAGGCAATGAACGCACCATCGACGTTCAGATCAATCGGCTGCGTCGCAAGATCGAGCCAGACCCCGCCAATCCGCGCTATCTTCAGACGGCGCGCGGTGCTGGATATCGCCTCGTGCTGGACCGCTAAGGGAGACATGTGGTGACACTCGATCCTGCTCACTTGTCACCACACGGCCGGGCTTTCATGCCCCTGCGTTTTCAGAAAACGCGGGAAGCCTATCATGATTTCTCCCGTCGCTTGGCGGACCTTTTGCCCAAGGGCCTGTACGCGCGCGCCCTGCTCATCGTCATCGTGCCGATGGTGCTGCTGCAATCTGTCGTCGCTTACTTCTTCATGGAGCGGCACTGGCAATTGGTGACGTATCGCCTGTCCAGCGCTGTGGTGCAGGATATCGCGACGCTCGTTGATCTCTACCGCGTCGACACAAGCGAGAAGCGTTTCTTGCAGGTGCAACGCATTGCCAACGACCGCATGGGGCTTGATATCGAAATCATGCCGCGGGAATCGCTGCCGCCGCCGCTGCCAAAACCGTTTTTCTCGTTGCTGGACCGTGCTCTGTCCCGCGAACTTGCCCGCCAGCTGCAGCGGCCATTCTGGATTGACACAGTCGGGCGTTCCAATCTTGTGGAAATCCGCATCGACCTTGACGACGTCGTGATGCGCATTCTGGCCAATCGCAACGCGGCCTATGCGTCGAACTCGCACATCTTTATTCTTTGGATGCTGGCGACGTCGATCGTGCTGCTCTGCGTGGCGATTGTGTTTTTGCGCAACCAGATCAGGCCTATTTTGCGCCTCGCAGGTGCGGCTGAGGCCTTCGGCAAGGGCCGCGATTCTGATTTTCGCCCGCATGGGGCGCGCGAAGTTCGACAGGCCGGCTATGCCTTCATTGAGATGAAACGACGCATTGAGCGCGCGATGGATCAACGCACGGCCATGCTGAATGGTGTGAGCCACGACCTGCGCACAATCCTCACGCGCTTTAAATTGTCCATGG
>CAIZGQ010000437.1 GCA_903932565.1 uncultured Hyphomicrobiales bacterium | reverse complement strand
GGCATCGATGTCGCCTTCGGTCAGGATTGCTGCATGGACCCCTGGTATTCGCTGGGGTCCGCCGACATGCTGGATGTGGCGCATATGGCGCTGCATGTAGGCCAACTCACCTCGCGCGACGCGATGCGCGCGTGTTTCGAGGCCGTCACCAGCGTTCCAGCCCGCATCCTCGGGCTTGAAAATTATGGCCTGGACATTGGCTGTTTTGCGGATTTCGTCATCCTGCAGGCAGCAGATCCGATTGAGGCAATCCGCCTGCGCGCGACACGGCTTTGCGTCGTGCGGCGCGGGCGCGTGATTGCGCAGACGGCCCCGCGCCAGACGCGCCTCATGATCGAAGGACGGCCCGACAATGTTGACATCGCGTCCTATGCGCCGCCCCTGGAGGCTTGAAAAAGCCAACGGCGCCAGCGTGTTTTCAACACTGGCGCCGTCGATGACTTCTGCCAGAAATCAGGTGATCAGGCCTGCTTCATCGCGACTGTTGAGGGTGCCATGGACGGGCTGAGGACAAGATAAAGCCCGCCGGACACCACGATGCCCACCAGCCAGCTCAAATCAGCACCACCCAGAAGACCGGTCGAAATCGGCCCCTGCAAGGCTGACACGAGCCCGTCCTCCACCGACCACGCGGCAACCAAGCCCACAGCGAAGGCGATGATACCGGCCCAGTTGATGTCGCCATAAGCGCTGACATCGGGTGCCTTGTAGAGTTCGGCAACGTCAATCTCGCCTTTGCGTTTGACGAAATAATCGGCCAGCACCACGCCGGCATAGGGGCTCATCCACAACAGCAGGCTGACCATCCAATTGTCGAAGGCCTTCGCAAACGACGGCGCAAAGATGAAGTAGATCGTCACCACGTAGCCCGCGATACCCACGATGGTGGCAAGCTTGATGCGCGACAGCTTAACTTCCATGCTAAGCGCTGCCAGCGCCGCCGAATAGACATTCAGGATGTTGGTGGCGATCGGGCCATGCAGGACAAGCAGCAGAACAAGCAGGCTTGTCGTGCCACCGAACACCGCGCTCACCATTTTGGCGGGGTCCGTGTCCAGCGTCACGCTGGCGAGCGTTGCCCCCAGGATACCAAGCCAGACTGTGGGCACAAACATGCCGATGTAGCTGTACCAGAACACAGCGGCCGGCTTCACGCTGCGCGGCACAAAGCGCGAATAATCGGAGGCCCAGGTGACCCAGGAAATGCCCCAGCCCACACCAATCGCCGTTGTCAGAAGGCTGATCATCGCAAGATGTGCACCCGGCGGCAACGTGGAGCCAAGGCTCCAGTTCACGATCCCCGGACGGGTCCAGGCAAGGACGCTCATCAACGCCATGATCGCAACCGTGACGGGCACGGTATATTTTTCAAAGGTACGAATGGCATAAAAGCCATAGGTGCCAATGGAAACCTGCAGGCCCATGACAAGCGTGATCACGATGAGATTGGTGATCCACGTGTCCGGCACGCCAAACTGGCCGAGGATCGCCATGCCGATCTTGACGGGAAAATATGTGTTCACGCCGATCCAGCACAGCGTCATCAAGAACATCAGCAAACTTGGCAAATAAGCGCCGCGCCGCCCAAAGGCAGACCGCGCCAGCACCATTTGCCCAACACCAGTCTTGTGACCCATGACCGTGAAAGCTGAGAAGATTGCGCAGCCGACAATGTTGCCAAGCACGATGACGGCGATTGTTTCCCAGAGCCCAAGTTTCAGCACGATGCCGAGCGCGCCAAGCGCCCAGTTGACCGGCGCGATATTGGCCCCAGCCCAGATCCACATCTGTTGCGGCCCGGTTGAGTCCCGGTCCGCCTCGGGGATCGGGTCTATGGAATGATCGTCCGACCTGACTTCTGCACTTGCCATCAATGCCCCCTTTGAAGACCTGAACGTCTCGCGTTTGACCGCGCGTAGCAGGGTCAGCAAAAGACGTGCCGCAGGGAAGGGTGACCACTGAACCGCGCAAAAGGCTTTGTTTTCGGTCAGCATAAGGGCTTCAAATTCGAGCAACCTTTGAGCCGGTTCAAGTTTCGCGCGGCAGACCCAAGCGAAACTTAAAACGAAATCGAAAATGTCCGAAAGAACGCCAACGTGCGATTGTCGGGATCATTCATGATCAAGCCAGAGGCGATCCGACAAGGACTTGGGCTTGGTTGCAGCCAGCAATCTGCAGTTCTCGTGAGCCTCAAAAGTCGCGGTAGGCGGCGATCACGTTGGACAATGTCATGC
>CAIZGQ010000436.1 GCA_903932565.1 uncultured Hyphomicrobiales bacterium | reverse complement strand
CGGGCGCGACGTCGAGATGGACGGCAAGATCATACGACCCCTGCCATGCGCCGGTCGGCCTGCCCGCGTCGTTGGCAATCGTCAGCGCCAATGCGAGCGATTCTGTCGCCTCGCCAACAGCGGGATGTTCAACGGCTTCAAGGTCAAATCCCGATTTCGCAGCCTTGCGCGCGACCACAAACCAACCAGCTGGGCTTTCGGGAAACAAGGTTGCATCCGGCAAATCCGGCGTCATGTCTACATGCCAGGTCGGGTTCGTGTGACCATCTGTCGTGGTGGCTGGCGCAGGCGTGATGACAACCACGGGAGCATCTGGCGCAGCCACGCTCGATGGCAACAACGGCTTTGGAATACGCGCCTGCCATGCGTTGATGAGGGGCTGTTCCGGTGTCACAGCATCATCCGGCTTCAGCACCATCGCGAGTTTCGCGCTCGCGGGCACGCAGATTTGTTCGCATGTCGCGTAATTCAATTGGAGCTCCAACGGCACTTGTTTTTTGACGTCGGCAGGCGTCACGCGCACGAGCAGCACAACGCGATCCAGATAGCCGAAAATCTCAGACCCCGACTCCATCAGGCGACGCGGAACAGGGAACTGCACATCGGCTGCGCCAAGATTTTGTGATCCACCAAAAGTGAAGTCCGGCGGCACGCCACTGTCACCGGGCGAGCGCCAATAGGTGTGTGCGCGACCCTGAAGTTCAATTTCAATGCCCACATGATAATGGCCATCTACCAGTCCGCCGGCCGAAATCAGCCTGACGCGAGATTGGGTTGCAGCAGACCAGGGGGTGGGCGATGCGGCCCGTGCGCGAGGCTGACCAGCCAGCATGGTTAAACCAAGGACCACCAGCATCACGCAAGCAGGCGAGGCGTAACCACATGGGCGTTGCAGATTTTCGACAAGTTTCAGGCACCATCTCGTCATGGAAGACTTCTAGCTTTCCGGGGTTGCAACGTCTCCACACGATCCCGTGACACTGGGCTGCGCGGTCGTTCTTGTTCCTTCAGCCCGCAAGGCGTAGCATGTCCTTCATGCCTTTTGACGAGACCCCTACAAGCTCCGAGCGCCGTGGCTTTCTGGATGGCCAGATGCTCATTGCCATGCCGACAATGCTCGACCCGCGTTTCATGCGGTCCATTGTCTACATTTGTGCGCATTCCAACGATGGCGCCATGGGCATTGTGGTCAACCAACCTGCGCGCAAAATCAAGTTTCCCGATTTGCTCGTGCAATTGGAAGTGATCGACCCAGCCGAAGCAATCCGCCTGCCCGCGCAGGCCGAAACGCTGCAGGTTCTCAAAGGTGGACCCGTCGAGACGCAGCGCGGCTTCGTGTTGCATTCGACGGATTTCTACATCGACAATTCCACATTGCCGATCGACGAGCGCGTGTCTCTTACCGCGACCGTCGACATCCTGAAGGCCATTGCCCAGGGCGATGGCCCTGATCAAGCCGTTCTTGCGCTTGGGTATGCCGGGTGGTCGCCCGGCCAGCTCGAAAATGAGATCCAGCGCAATGGTTGGCTCAACTGCAAGCCCGATGCGAGCCTGCTGTTTGATGACGATGTCGAGTCCAAATATGTGCGCGCGCTGCGCCACATGGGGATCGACCTTGCTGCCCTCTCGCGCGAAGCCGGTCACGCCTGACTGTCCAGATGGTTCGGCTGTGCTAAAGCTGTCTCAACTGGATTGGCTTTGGGGCATACACACTGATGGCGAGCAAGACACCGGCACCGGTCTATCCGGGCCGCATCACGACGCAGGTCGCAGCAGGCATTGCCCGGCTGGTGATCGACAATCCAGCCCGACACAATGCCATCACGCCGGACATGGCCCGCGCCGCGTGTGACATCCTGCCAGCATGGGCCAAGGACCCGGCGATCCGCCTGCTGGTTGTGACCGGAGCTGGCGAAAAAGCCTTTGTGTCTGGCGCAGATATTGAATCCCTGGAGGCCGAGGGTGGCAACCGGGCGGCAGACAATTCAATTGCGCTGATGGCCATGTTCCCGGCGGTGCGGGATTTTCCCAAGCCCAGTATCGCGCTCATCAAGGGCTATTGCTTTGGCGCAGGGGTCGCGCTCGCCCTGTCCTGTGACCTGCGGTTGGCGTCTGACACGGCGATGTTTTCGATCCCCTCGGCGCGGCTGGGCGTTGGCTATCCCGCAAACTTCACCCGCTGGCTTGTGGAAGTGGTGGGGGTCGCCCGCGCGAAGGAATTCCTGCTCACTGCCCGTCGTTACACGGCAGTCGAGGCGCAGGCCATGGACCTCGTTCACAAGCTGGTGGCGCTGCGTGAATTTGACCGCGAGACCGGCGAATATTGCATGCACCTGTCGCAGAACGCGCCGCTCTCGATGCAAGCTGCCAAGGCCATCGTCAACGAAGTTGCCAACGGCATCGGCAGCGCAGACCTTGCCCGATGCGAGGCGCTGATCGACGCCTGCGCCCAAAGCGCTGACCACACCGAAGGGCGTCGCGCCTTTTTGGAAAAGCGCTCGGCCAACTTTGTCGGGCGATGACACACCCGCCAGCGCTGACGGGTCGCGGGACCCTTGGCGCTGCCAAGCCTTGACCCTCACGCAGCTGCGGGCCAACTTGCGCGCGCTGCGACACAGTCCACCACTCCCGCGTCTGACCCCCTGAGATGGCCTTGCCCCCGATTGAATCTGCCCCCAATACCCAGGCCCTACAGACCCACGCATTTCCCGGGCAAGTTGTTGTACTGCGCGATCCCGCCGGGCCCTCGGCCTTGCTCAAACACCCGGTCGTGGTGATCGGCAACTTCGATGGTGTGCACTCGGGCCACCGCATGGTGATCGAGCGCGGCGAGGCGCTGGCCCGCAAGCTCGGGCGGCCCTGCGCGATCCTGACGTTCGAGCCGCATCCGGCGGATTATTTTGCTGGCAAACCGGTCCTGTTTCGTTTGACACCGGACGAGGCCAAGGTCGAGGCCCTGACCCGCCTTGCGCCGTCGGGCGTCATTGTGCTGACGTTCAACGAGGAGCTGGTTCACCAGTCACCACAGGCGT
>CAIZGQ010000435.1 GCA_903932565.1 uncultured Hyphomicrobiales bacterium | reverse complement strand
GACGACGCAGGCGGCTGAAAAGATCTATCGCGCACAATCACAGGGGCAAGATCAGGAAGCCCGTATTGAGGTCTCGCTGCGGGTGGAAACGGGCGCGGCGCTCGAATGGCTGCCGCAGGAGACCATCCTGTTCGACAAGGCGCGTCTCGTGCGTCGGCTGGATGTGGATGTTGTGGCGGATGCCTCCGTCACACTGGTGGAAAGCGTTGTCTTCGGACGGCTCGCCATGGGCGAGATCAATACCACCGGGCTGCTGCGAGATCGTTGGCGCGTGCGCCGCGATGGCCAGCTGATTTTCGCGGATGAATTGTCGTTTGACGGCGCGATTGGCAGCATTCTCAACCGTCCGGCCTGCGCGGGAGGCGGACGCGCCTGCGCGACGCTGCTGCATGTGTCGCCAAGTGCGGAATCGCGGCTCGACGCTTTGCGCGAGGCGTTGAAAGATGTGCCCTGCGAATGGGGGGCGAGCGCCTGGAACGGCTTTTTGTTTTTGCGCTTCGTCTCACCCTCGCCACAGCATGTGCGGGCGGCTATGGTGATGGCGATGGGCGAATTGCGCGGGCGTGATGCACCGCGCGTCTGGAACTGACACGACCCATCTGCGGAGACGTTGATGAACCTCACACCGCGTGAGAAAGACAAGCTGCTGATTTCCATGGCTGCGATTGTGGCGCGTACGCGCCTCGCCCGTGGCGTCAAGCTCAATCATCCCGAAGCGATTGCCCTGATCACGGACTTTGTTGTCGAAGGTGCGCGCGATGGCCGGACCGTCGCTGAGTTGATGGAGGCAGGCGCCCATGTGGTGCGCGCAGATCAGGTGATGGATGGCATCGCCGAGATGATCCACGATATCCAGATCGAGGCGACGTTTCCCGACGGCACCAAGCTTGTCACCGTGCACACGCCGATCCGTGGTGCACCGTCGACCATGGTGCCGGGAGAAGTGATGGCCGCGAGCGGCGACATCGAGATGAATGCCGGCATGGATGTCGTGACGCTCACCGTGTCCAATACGGGCGACCGGCCCATTCAGGTTGGCTCGCATTATCATTTCTTTGAGACCAACCCGGCGCTGAGCTTTGATCGCAAGGCGGCGCGCGGCATGCGGCTCGATATCCCAGCGGGCACAGCGGTGCGCTTCGAGCCGGGCCAAACACGTGACGTGCATCTGGTGGCCTTTCGTGGTGCGCGCGAAGTCTACGGCTTCCGTCAGGAAATCATGGGAAAGCTGTAAGGCTTTTTTCTTATCGCTCCGCTGATCACTGCGTCTTTTAATTCAGGACCTTTCCATGCCGAACTTTCTCCCCCGCGCAGCCTATGCGGATATGTTTGGCCCCACGACTGGCGACCGTGTGCGGCTGGCGGACACGGAGCTCGTCATCGAGATCGAGAAGGATTTCACGATCTATGGCGAGGAAGTGAAGTTCGGCGGTGGCAAAGTTATCCGCGATGGCATGGGCCAATCGCAAGTGTCGCGCGCCGATGGCGCGATGGATACGGTGATCACCAATGCGGTTGTGATCGATCATTGGGGCATCGTGAAATGCGATGTGGGCCTGCGCGATGGACGAATCGCCAAGCTCGGCAAGGCGGGCAATCCGGAGGTGCAGCCGGGTATCGACATCATCATCGGGCCGGGCACTGAAATCATCGCGGGCGAGGGCAAGATTCTCACCGCTGGTGGCTTTGACACGCATATCCATTTCATCTGCCCGCAGCAGATCGAAGAGGCGCTGATGTCAGGCGTCACGTCGATGCTGGGGGGTGGAACCGGGCCTGCAACGGGCACCTTTGCCACAACCTGCACGCCGGGCCCCTGGCATATCGCGCGGATGATTGAAGCTGCGGATGATTTCCCGATGAACCTCGGTTTTGCGGGGAAAGGCAATGCGTCGAGCCCCAAGGGCCTTGTGGAACAGGTTGAGGCGGGGGCCTGTGCGCTGAAGCTGCACGAGGACTGGGGCACGACACCAGCGGCGATTGATTGCTGCCTGTCCGTGG
>CAIZGQ010000434.1 GCA_903932565.1 uncultured Hyphomicrobiales bacterium | reverse complement strand
TGTAAAATCTGAGTTACTTCAAGCGCTCTGCCGGTCTCGATGGGATCGGCAGACGCGGCGTCATGTGTTGGGCGCGCACAGCCGTGCCAAACACATGCGCAAGGCCTTCGAGAAACACGTCTAGCGCATTGGCGATGAAGCGTGATTTCTGCTCCATGACGGGCCAGTCATAGATGTGCTTGCGCACGCCATAATAAAAAATTCCGCCATGTAGAACCCAGGCAAGTTCCAGCTCCGCCTGCGCAGGGGGAGACTGCACGGGCATTCCAGCCTCGTGGCGATATTCGGAAATAATCCTTGAGAGAACGCGGTTTTCCACGATATCAACATATCGCCTATTGATTTCGCCGCCCTTCAGGCCGGCAAACAAATAGATCCGCAGCCATTCGCGCGTGAAGATCGAGTCGGTGTAGATCTCGTAGAATTTTTGCATCCGCTCGCGGATTGGCAAGGTGCGGTCGAGCATCAACTCGTCCCACTCCGGCCGCCAGCGATCAACGTAGACGCGCTGGTAGACTTCGCGGATCAAATCGTCCTTGCTGGGAAAATAGCGATAGAGCAGGGGCTGTGTGACCCCCAATTTGACAGCCAGATCGCGCGTCGATCCATCAAAGCCGTGCTCGGCAAAAAACGCCGTGGCTTTGGTGATGATATCGTCGCGCCGGTCAGCAGGTGAGAGGCGCCGCGAGCGCTGTTGCACGGCCTCGTCACCTATTTCCAGCACCTGTGTATCGCTGATCCGCTCGACCATCTCGCCAGTCAATCTGCACTTGCTCTGGGTCTAGAGCGTTTTGTTGTCTGATGTGAAACCCAAGGTGACCTTGCCAAAATTGCCACCGGCGGCATCAAAGCTGAACGCGATGTGGGACGCAATGGCATGCGCATCCCGAAACCGCCGCTCCATTGCACCGCCCTTGACGAGCCCCGTGGCCCCCGAAAGCTTGAACAATTCGTCCACAGCTTCCGTGCAGAGCTGAACGGAGAAGGCACCATCGCGACGATAGGTGACCTTCCGCTGCATGTCGGGAATGCGCCCGGCGATGGCGTCTTCCATGCCCTCGATGCAGCAGCCACGCATGATGCGCTCGGCCGCATCGATTTTCGCCGCTGCACTTGCAATGGCAATCTGCACGGATTGAAGTTCGCCAATTTTTGCGCCGGAATATCGCGAGGCACGGGTTTTCATGGCGGCCACATAATCGTCCAGCGCGCCGCGCGCATTGCCCAGAGCCGTTCCCGACAAAACAAACGCGAACAGCGCGAAAACGGGAATTTTATAAAGCGATCCTGGATTTTGCTCGGCGCCTGGTGTTGGCCCGCCCATGATATCGGCAAGTGCCAAAGTCATGTGATCGGGAACAAACAGGTCCTTTGATTCGACATCGTGCGAGCCTGTGCCGCGAAGCCCCAAGGGATCCCAATTGTCATAGTTTTTGTAGTCTTTCTTGTGGATGAGAAAGACCCGCATTTCCGGCTCACTGCCGGGCGTCTGCGGCGCGACCATCGCGCCCACCATGTTCCAGTCGCAGGCATCGACGCCCGATGAAAACGGCCAGCGTCCGTTGAGCGTGTAGCCACCTTCCACCTTCACCGCGCGGCCGGCCGGAAACACAAAAGACGATGCAATCAGGGCGTCGAGATTCTCGTTCCACACTAGGTCCTGCGCGGCCTTTGGAAACATCGCCAGCATGTAATGGTGGCTGCCAAGATTGCCGAGGTTCCAGCCAACGGATGCGTCGGCGCGCGCGACCTCGGCGGGCAGATCAATCAGTGCCACATAATCAAGTTCGCCACCCCCGAGCCTCGCTGGCTGCATGAAGCGAAACAGGCCGGACTTATGCATGTCGGCAAGAGTCTCGGGCGGCAGGCGGCGCAGGTCCTCGCCACGCCCGGCGCGCTCCAGCAGCGCGGGGACGAGATCGCGGGCGGCCTCGCGAAGCGTCTCATAAGGCGCGCTGCCAGGCCCCCGACCGGTTGGGCCAGCGAGCGGCGTGGCGTTGGAGAATGTCGTCGGGCTTCTGGACATGGTCATCATGGTTGCCTCTCCACCCCTTTTAGGCCCGACGCGATCTGACCGTGGGCCAGAGCCCATGACGTCTCGACGAACCGGCTCTTGCTCTTCTTTATCGCACGATAAATAAGCCCCCGGCAAGAGGGACGCATGCGCCAAGAAACCACAGTCGGCCGGAGAAAACACGCCGCAAGTGCAGGCGAGCTGATTGACTCCGGGCGTTCTTTATTTTTCATTCGATAAATAAGAGATCACAATCGGGAGGAAACCTATGTCTATCACAGTCAACCGTGCGGCCATTTATGAGGCTGCCAAAACCTTGTCCAACTGGGGCCGCTGGGGCGCGGACGATCAGATCGGGACGCTCAACAATGTCACACCGCAGGACGTGATCGATGCGGGCAAGCTGATCAAGAAGGGCAAGACCTTCTCGCTCGCTTTGTCGCTGAAAGAGCCGATCCAGTCCGGGCTGTTTGGTGGCCGCTGGAATCCGATCCACACCATGCTCGCCACAGGCACGGATGCGGCAGCTGGCAATCAGGACAATCCGGCGCCGTACCTGCGCTACGCCGATGACGCGATCAACATGCCCTGTCAGGCGTCCACGCAATGGGATGCGC
>CAIZGQ010000433.1 GCA_903932565.1 uncultured Hyphomicrobiales bacterium | reverse complement strand
TTCAAGGGCTCGGATGCGCACAAGGCGTCGGTGACGGGCGACACTGTCGGCGATCCCTACAAGGACACCGCAGGTCCCGCGGTGAACCCGGCGATCAAGGAGATGATCCTCCCCTCATTGCTGCCGGTTCTGGCCCCGCTCGTGGCTTATTATGGCGTCTACCTGATCTCTGGCTCCAAGGCCTCGGCTTTCGCCGCACTTGGGGCCTCGCTTCTCGGCGTGATCGTCAACGGCCTGTTTGTGGCGATCTCGATGACGTCGGGTGGCGGCGCCTGGGACAATGCGAAGAAGAGCTTTGAAGACGGCTTCATCGACAAGGATGGCGTCAAACACTTCAAGGGCTCGGATGCGCACAAGGCGTCGGTGACGGGCGACACTGTCGGCGATCCCTACAAGGACACCGCAGGTCCCGCGGTGAACCCGGCGATCAAGATCACCAACATCGTGGCGCTGCTGCTGCTGGCCGTTCTCGCCCACTAGGCTGCGTCCACCCTCAAAACAAACCCGCGCATCCAAAAGGGTGCGCGGGTTTCGTCGGTCCGGGGCTAAGCGCTACACCTCAGCGGTGCCCCGCAAGTCCTTTGCCCAAGGCCCATCGGGCACAAGCGGACCCGGGTGGGCCGCCTCGGCCAGCGCGATCCAATGCGCCTCCTGCCGGCGTGCCACCCAAGTGAAGGCGATCAACCCCAAGACGAACAAGACGAACGCGCCGACGGCCACAGGCCCGGCCAACTCATGTACGGCGTCGCCAAAGATATAACCGCCAAAGCCAAACACGCTTGCCCAGACAAGGCCGCCCGCAGCGTTGAACATCAAAAACGAGCGCCATTCATACTGGTTCACACCGGCCAGGAGCGCTGCAAACACCCGCAGGACTGCGACGAAGCGCCCGAAGAACACGATTTTTGCCCCATGCAGGCGAAACAGATATTGGCCGAGCTTCAGACGTGGCTGTGTGACGTGAATGTAGGGGCCGATCTTGAGCAGGAGCCCAAGCCCGAAGCGTCGTCCAGCCCAGAAGCCGATGTTGTCGCCGATGATGGCACCAAGAGCCGCCAGCCCGACGATCCAGCCGATTTCAAGATTGCCTGTGGCCCCGGCGTAAATTGCGGCCGCCAGCAACGCAGTCTCGCCCGGCAGCGGCACACCCGCGCTTTCCAGCATCACAACCAAAAATACGGCCCAATATCCATGCTGGTGCACGAAGGGCTGGATATATTGGGCAAACATCGGGGCTCCAACGGTCATTCAACAAGCCAAGGCCGCGCCGGGCCTGGCAAACAGATGCGCACTCTAAGTCAGATCCAAAAGGTCTTTCTGAGGCAACTTTAAAAAAATAGCCAAAACTTAATCTGCGCTCATTGGGAACGATCACAGATCGCGGATGAAGGCCTTTCGTAAGGCTTGAGTTTACGCCGCACGGCCGACATCGTTAACACTTCGTAAAACACTTATGCCAGCGCATTAAGTTGCGAACCCGAATACGCAAAGTGAGAATCGAAAAGCAAAACGTCATGTTCTGGTCGCGATTACAGATTAGGCCCTCATTTGGGTTGTGGGGGTGCAGTCCGTCCGATTTTCGCATGTGCGCGGTGTGTGAAACGACACGTCGCGCGAGACCGCGCAATCGTATGCACGCTCAAGAGGTAACTCATGGTTCTGTCTGAAATCGTCCATACCTTCTCACACGACAGGGTCGCTCACGCAGCGGCGCTTTCGCTGGGTCGCGATTTCCTTGAGACAGTTGAGCATGCCGCCTCACATCGCGGCATGCCGGCCGGCAAATTCATCGCTGCCTCCGTGCGTCGGTTTGAGACCGATGCGCCGGAGCATGAAAAGTTTGCACTGCAACAGGCCGTTGCCGGCTCCGACATGCCGCTCCTGCATGGTCTTGCACTGATCGTGGCACACGAAATTGAGACGTCACATCGGCATGACTGAGTCCGGTTCGCCGATCGTTGAGATCGAAGCGCACGATGCCATCGAGCATCGGCGTCTTCATAGCCGGTATGAACGCTGGGCCGACGCCATCGTTCACATTGCCGGTCTCAGCGTGGGGCTGGTTGGTTCTATCATCCTGGTCATTCTCGCGGCCCGTCATGATGATGCGCCGCGGCTCGCATCCGTCCTGATATACGGGTTTGGACTTGTGGCGATGCTGGGTGCATCGGCTGCCTACAACCTCGCCTATCACAGCCGCTTTCGGTCCCTGCTGCGTCGCCTGGATCATTCCGCCATCTTTTTGATGATCGCCGGCACATACACGCCGCTGATGACGCAGATTCTTGGCGGGCTGATGGCACTTGTCTCGACACTCGCAGTCTGGGCAACGGCCCTTGGCGGCATCAGCCTCAAAGTGTTCATACCTCGCTGGTTTGAGCGGGTTGGGGTAGGCTTTTATCTGGCGCTGGGCTGGGGCGGCATCCTCATCTGCGGGCCGTTCATTTTTGCGTTGCCCGCGTCCGCGCTGTGGACCCTCGTTGCCGGTGGCCTGCTCTA
>CAIZGQ010000432.1 GCA_903932565.1 uncultured Hyphomicrobiales bacterium | reverse complement strand
CGACGCGTAACGCCGACGACTGACGTTGCAGCCTCATTCTGCGGCGAGCTTGTCGTCTTTGTCCGGGTCGGTCTCAAGTCTCGCAGGTGCGGCCTGATTGCGGCGCGTCAAATGGTCGGCGGCACCCTTCTGCAAGCGCGCAAAACTGATGATGGCCACCAGGCTGATGACAGCAATGGTGAAGAAGCCCGGCGAGAAATCATCCAGCGAAATCGCTGCTTCGCCGTGAAACGTCCGGGCTGTTTCAACAGCAGCTGCGCCAACGGTGATGCCAAGGGCGAGTGACACTTGCTGCGCGGTTGCACTGAGGCTGGTGGCATGGCTCATGCGCACATTGTCCACGTCCGCATAGCCCAGCGTGTTGATGGCCGTGAATTGCAGGGACCGAAAAAACCCGCCAATCAGCAGCACAATCAGGATAACCCAATGCGGCGTTGTGGGCTGAAACAGGCCATACATCACAAAGAAGGCTGCGCAGATCAGCCCATTCACAATCAACGTCTGGCGAAATCCCCATTTATGAAGAATGCGCGTCGCGGTGGCCTTCATTGCCATGGCGCCAATGGCGGACGCAAACGTCAAGAGCCCCGATTCAAACGGTGACATGCCAAAGCCGATCTGCAACATCAAAGGCAGCAGAAACGGAATGGCCCCAACGCTGAGACGAAACAGAAAACCGCCTGTGACACTGGCGCGGAAGGTTGGAACGCTGAGCAGGGACAGGTCCAGGATCGGCTTTGTCGCCGCGCGCGCATAAAAAACGTAGCCGACGGATGCCGCCAGCCCGCCCACGAGCAGCGCCACATTGAGCAGGGGCGAAACGAAGTCCCGGCCGATGACCGTGAGGCCAAACACGAGGCCCGACAACCCGATGGCCGACAAGAGAAAACCAGTCACGTCCAGCGGGCCTGGATCCTCCTCCTGGATTTGCGGAATGTAGAGCGTGGCGAGCACGATGCCCAGGATTCCGATGGGAACGTTGATCCAGAAGATCCAGCGCCATTCAAAATAAGTTGTGATGAAGCCACCCAGCGGCGGGCCGATCAGCGGCCCGATCAGCGCCGGCATGGTGAGCCAGGCAAAGGCTTCCAGTAGCTCGTGCCGTGGCGCCGAGCGGATCACCAGCAGGCGGCCGACAGGGCTCATCATCGAGCCGCCGATTCCCTGCAGGAAGCGGGCGGCCACAAAGCCCCCCAGCGTGTCCGACAGGCCGCACATCACGGAGCCTGCCATGAACACGAGAATAGCGAAGCGGAACACGCGGCGCGAGCCGAGTTTGTCGGCAATCCAGCCCGAGGCCGGAATAAAGATGGCGAGCGCTAACAGGTAGGAGGTGAGCGCAAGCTTCAGTGAGAGCGGATTTTCGTGCACATCCGCTGCAATGGCCGGCAGGGAGGTCGAGATGACCGTGCCATCCAGGTTTTCCATGAACAGGGCACAGGCAACGATCAGCGGAACGATGCGGATTTTTGGCACAAGGCTTGATCCGGTTGGGAGTGCCAGTTGGCGATGAGTGTCAACAGACGTGGGCGTTGAGCTCAACCAGCGTCGCGTTTTTGGTCATATGGGGCGAATAGAAGTTGGATCCATCACAATCCATCAAAAGTGAAGCGGTTGCACAAAGTGCCGCAATTGCATCACCTCTGCTTTCCCATTCTGTCATAGGCATGCTATGAGCCGCTGCCAACCCGGTGTGCCCGGCCGATTTGTCGGCTGATGCGTTGCACCGATCCTTGAAATCCGATCCGGAGTTGGCCCCCATGATGTCCGCAGACATGATTTTCCCGCAGGCGCTGACCTTCGATGACGTGCTTCTGCGTCCGGGTCACTCCACCGTGATGCCCGGGGAGGTTGATGTTCGCAGTCGGCTGACGCGCGATATTTCGATCAACATTCCGATCATTTCGTCTGCCATGGACACGGTGACCGAGGCGCGCCTTGCCATTGCGATGGCACAGGCCGG
>CAIZGQ010000431.1 GCA_903932565.1 uncultured Hyphomicrobiales bacterium | reverse complement strand
GGCCGTGACGGGTGATTTCGTAAATCCTGTTGCCGTCAAGGGGCCCTTCGATCTCATCATCGTCAATGGCGGTGTGGAGACCGGACTCGATCCGTTGTTCGCGTTGCTCCCCGACGGTGGTCGTCTGGTTGCAATCGAGCGCGCGTCCGATGACCCGACAGGCCGCGCTGGCAAGGCGCGCCGCTATGACAAGATCGGTGGCGTGGTCAGCAGCCGAGCGCTGTTTGATTCGGTGGCACGCGTGTTGCCAGCCTTCGCCAGAAAGCCGGAATTCGTTTTCTGAGCCGTCCTCCCTGCCATGTTGTGGATGATCTGTGTCTTGCGGGCTCAGGAGTGTCGCATTTTTGCGGCACCGCCCTTGTTTCTCATCCACCTTCGCTCGTAGTCATGGCAACAGGTTAAAAAGAGACTAATTTGAACGTTGATGAGTCTGCTCGTGAGGGCGGGCGGAAAGCCCCGGATACGGTCTGCTTCTTACGGTGCTCGGGTGTTACGTCGCCATGCCGCAGATTGGTGTGCCGACTTGGTCTTGTTAGGGTGTGGTCATGAACCGGTTTGTTAAGCTCAGCGCATCCAAGTCTGGCCATGTCCGGACCCCTGCGCGTCGGTTCTTGATTGGTGGGCAGCTTTTGGCTAGCAGCCTTGTCGGCGCGTTGATGTCCTCGGTTGCCTGCATTCCGGCTCAAGCTGAAACCATATCCACCGCCCTGTCGCGGGCCTATGTCTCGAGCCCGGATTTGAATGCGCAGCGGGCGTTTGCGCGCGCCACGGACGAAAACCTGCCCCGGGCAACGGCTGGTTACCGCCCGACCGTGACGGTCAATGGGTCCGTCGGCCGTCAGTACAACGAGGTGACGTCACCCACGACTGCCGCACGCGCTGGGGGCAGAACCGCCAGTGTGACGACGCCACGGACGGCCTCGCTGACGCTGACCGAAAATCTCTACAACGGTAATCGGACGCAAAACGGCGTCCGTCAGGCCGATTCTCAGATTTTTCAGGCACGTGAACAGCTGCGCCTGAGCGAACTGAACCTGCTGAACAATGCCGCGACCGCTTATATGAATGTGCTGCGCGATACGGCGATTTTGAACCTCCGCCGCAATAACGTGTCCGTTTTGGACCAGCAGTTGAAGCAGACACGGGACCGGTTCTCGGTCGGTGAAGTCACCCGCACCGACGTGGCTCAGGCTGAATCAGCCCTTGCGCAGGGCCAGTCCGATGCGTTTACGGCGCAGTCCACCCTGTCGACCAGCATCGCGAATTTTCGGCAATTGATCGGCGTCGAGCCCAAGAACCTGGCGCCCGCCCGCCCGGTCGAAGACTTGCTGCCCCGGACCCTGGAGAGCGCAATCCAAGCGTCCCAGAATGAGCATCCACAGGTGACGGCTGCGCTTCATGCGGTCGATGTGGCCGAATACGCTGTGAAGATTGCCGAAGGGGCGCTGCTCCCGACGCTCTCATTGCAGGGGCAGGCGCTACAAAGCAACGATTACCAGTCGGTCAATGGACAGCGGGCGTTCAGCGCCAGCGCCACAGCAAACCTGAGCGTACCCTTGTATCAGGGCGGCAGCGAATATGCGGCCGTGCGTCAGGCCAAGGAGCAGGTGTCGCAAGCCCGCCTGCAGGCTGATCTTGCGCGCGACCAGGTTCGCTCCTCGGTCGTCTCGTCCTGGGGCATCTATCAGAATGCACGTGCGGTCATTCAGGCGCAGCAATCTGCGGTTCGCGCGGCTGAGATTGCACTGAATGGCGTGCGCGAAGAAGCCAAGGTTGGTCAGCGCACGACACTCGATGTGTTGAACGCGCAGCAGGTTCTGTTGAACGCCCGCGTCAACCTCGTGACCGCGCAACGTGATCGCGTCGTCGGGTCTTATAATGTGCTGGCGTCATCCGGCCTTTTGTCGGCAGCTACACTGAACCTGCGCGCCGAAAACTATGACCCGAAGGTCCATTACGATCAGGTCAAGGACAAGTGGATTGGCCTTCAAACCCCGGATGGTCGCTAGGTCCTTCAGGCTGG
>CAIZGQ010000430.1 GCA_903932565.1 uncultured Hyphomicrobiales bacterium | reverse complement strand
TATTGGCCTGTGGGCGGCGTTTGCAAATCTGCGGGCCACGGCGCCGAAAATCCTCAATGTTTGCCTGCGCTACAGCCTTCCCATTGTGCTGGCGAATGGCGTCTATTTTGCCATTCCACTTCTCAATCGCGCCTTTGTTGCGCGCTCCTATGGCTTTGCGGAAACCGGCCAATTCTCGCTGGCTTATGATCTTGGCATCCGCCTGTTCATGGCGATTGGAACGGCGTTGGATGTGCTGCTGTTTCAGCTGGCGGTGCGGGCCGACGAGCAAGTTGGCCAGACGGGCGCGCGCGTGCAGCTCTCCCGCAATCTGACATTTGTCATTGCGGTGCTGGTTCCGGTGTGTTGTGGCGCATGGCTGGTGCTGCCGAGCCTCGAGGCCTTGGTCGTGCCAATGGCCTACCGTGGTCCCTTCGCCCATTATTTCGAGCTGCTGTTGCCGGGACTTCTGGCCTGGAGCATCGCGACATACGGGCTGAACCCGTCGTTCCAGATTGCGCAACGCACAACGCCCATGCTGGCGGCGGGAGCCATCGCTTGCCTTGTCGATGTCGCGTTGATGTCCCTCCTGCCGCATCAGGAGGATGCAACGCATCTGGCGCAGGCGTTGACCGGCTCGCTGCTGGCGGGGGCCGCGACGCTGTGGTTTTTTGCGGCTCGCCATAACCTTCGCGGGCCGGCATGGCGCGATGGTTTTGGCCTCATCTGCGCAACAGGTTTGATGATCGCAGCCGTCTGGCCCTTGCGCGCCCTGCCGCCGGGACTTGCAACATTGGCCCTGCAAGTTGTTGTCGGGTGCGTGGTTTACGGCGCTGTGACGGGCTTTTTTGATGTCGCGCAAATTCGCAGCAAATCTTTGCTGCAGTTGCGCGCCGCGTTTGCCCGCCAGACATCGGGTTGAGTTGACGTTCGCATCAGCCCCGCATGGTCAACAAAGGATAAATGTTAGCGTTAAAATTCAACGCTAATATCCCACTAACCATTCATCATGAATCCGTTCGCTAAAGGCCCTGATCTCTGAGATCATTCCTCGATGGGACATGACGGTCCGCCGATGCTGTTTTGAAACAAGCTCGATGGAACGGGGTGTTTTTGATTTAGCTTGGGGATCTCCATGATCGGGCTCACAAAAGCCACATCCGCGCTTGCGTTTTTTGCAAGCTGCATCACTGCCAGCAGCGCTCTCATTGCGCCAGCCCATGCCGATGCGCGCAACGGCTATGGTGGTGGGTTTATTGAGCTTCTGGTGACAGGTGTCGATCCGACGCCATCACGACAGGTTCTGTTCAATCAACCCAATGATGCGCGCGCTTTTGAGATGCGCCAATCCAATCCGGCACAGGGCCCGGTTGTCTATTCGTCCCGGCAGGCTGTCGCGGCCGCCATGGTGCCGTCGGGGGTCGCTGCAGCGCGTGAGCCGCGCGCGGAATTTCAGCGCCAGGATGTGGCTTATGAAGGCCGCGAAAAACCCGGCACCATCGTTGTCGATACGCCGCATAAGTTTCTCTACCTCGTCACTGCACCGGGCCGCGCGACGCGCTACGGCATCGGCGTTGGGCGTCCGGGGTTTGAATGGGCGGGTGTGAAAACGATTACCCGCAAGGCGGAATGGCCGGATTGGACACCGCCGGCGGAAATGATCAAGCGGCGGCCCGATTTGCCGGCTCACATGGCGGGCGGACCGCAAAATCCGCTGGGTGCGCGGGCACTTTATCTGGGGTCGACGCTGTATCGCATTCACGGCACCAATGAACCCGACACCATCGGCACCAATGTATCCTCAGGCTGCATCCGCATGATGAACGAGGATGTCACCGATCTTTACGAGCGCGTCGGCGTCGGCACCCGCGTCATTGTCATGTGAGATTTGAATTCGGCGCGGGGGCGCGCCGGGTAGGCTGCTCGACAGAGCGGACAGGGGGGAAGCCGTTTCGCACGCCTCCAGGCGCGAAACGGCTTCTTCCGTCTTAAGAGTTAGCGCTGATCACGCATCGTAATCAGACTTGGCAACCAGACTTGGCAACCAGACCTGGCAATCAGACGTCCGTCGTGCCGCTGTCATTGTCATTGCCGCCATCATAGCCGTCATCCGAATCATCATCCTGATCCGAATTGTCAGGGAGGATGGTGCTTGTGTCCGAGGACAGGTTGGAGCCGATGTTCGGGCCTTGGTCAGACCCTGAACCGCCGTTCTCATAGTAATTGTTGATGGTGGTTTCCTGCGGGCCGCCCAGCCCGCCAGCGCCAAACCCTGCGCCACCCAGACCTGTCCCACCAAAGCCTGAGCCAATCCCCAGTCCACCGCCCAAACCGCCGCCGTGGCCACCAAAGAGGCCTCGAATCGAATCAGCCAGCAAGACGCCACCCGCGACTCCGGCCGCCGCGCCCAGTGCGCCGTGCAGGAAACTGCCGCCTTGTTGCGGCTGGGGTGCCTGCTGTGGCGCGCCCCAAGCTGCCTGTGGTGGCGGATAGGACTGCGATTGGGCTGCCGAATTGCCCCAGCCAGAAGGCGGTGGCGCTTGCGGCATGCTCTGACCTGGCGCTCCCCATGGGCTGCGGGGTGGGACGGCGCTCGAGGGCGGTCCGCCAAACTGTGGTGTCGTCGGCGCGCCGGCCCCGAAGATCGACTTGCCAAGGCCACTCAGAAACGATCCGCCCGTCTCCGCAGGCTGGGAATTGCTCCGCGCCAACTCGAGGTCACGCTGAAGCGTTTGTGTCTGCGCTTCCAGCTGCTGAAGCCGGTCATTGGCGGCTTTCAACGCCTGCTCCTGCACAATCACCGCCTGTGTAAGCAGGTAGGCGGCCGCTGGTTCAGCCCGGACAGCCGTATCGATAAAGTTTGCGGCTTCGGGATCGCGCGGGCCGTTCGCCCCAGCACGAATACGGTCAAAGAGGCCGGCGAGCAGCTGGCGTTCGTCGGGGGTCATATCGTTCTCCCAATCAGGCGCAGGGTGGGCCGGGATTGGACGTCTGGCCGCCTGCGACACAAGATATGGGGAGGCGCTCATGGCAGAAGCAGGGCTGAAAAGATGTCTTGGCTAAAATCTTTTCAAGCGCTGGTCAGGGGACCGGATCCACCAGTTCGACCAGTGCACTGCAGACATAAAAAAGGCGCGCAACCAAGGTTGCGCGCCAGAGAAACATCCCGGGAGGGAAGTTGTATTACTTCAGGTCCTTCGAGGTCAGGTCGAAGGAGAGTGTTGCCACAAACTTTGAACCAGCCAGGCCAGACTTGTTGAGG
>CAIZGQ010000429.1 GCA_903932565.1 uncultured Hyphomicrobiales bacterium | reverse complement strand
AGTGCTATATCGAACGCCACCGTGTTGCGACTCCCTACGGCCTGCGCTGGCGTCGCGTTCGTGTCTGCGGATAAGTCCTATTCAGCAGCCGACACGAGCGATGAGCCCAGAACGCCAGTCGCGTGATTGGCATCCGGTGCCGAAAAGTCGAGCTGATCAATCCGGTCAGCTCGACCCCCAATCTTGTCCGCCGAGACCAGGACCTGGGTGACGTCATCCTGGGTCTGCTGGAGATGGGTGCCGAGTTTGGCGACCCGATCTCGCAAACGCCTCACATCATCCATCAATTTGCGAACTTCTGACTGAATGACGTGCGCCTGTTCGCGAACACGCGCATCGCGCACCAGCGCCTGCAGCACTTGGATCGCCATCATGAGCAGGGATGGTGAAACCAGAATGATCCGTGCCCGGTGGGCCTTCTGAATCACATCGTCAAAATGCTCCATCAGGTCAGCGTAAATTGATTCCGACGGCACAAAGAGGACCGCGAGATCCTGCGTTTCGCCCGGAATAAAATACCGCTCCGAAATATCCTTCACATGGCGGCCGACGTCATGGCGCACCCGCGCGCCCGCAATCTCACGCGCGGCGGCATCCGATGCATCTTTCAAAGCGCTGAAGGCTTCCAGCGGAAACTTGGCATCGATCACCATGACGCGGTCATCGCCAGGTAGCCGCACGATACAATCGGGCCGATTGCGGTTCGATAACGTGTGTTGAAACGCGAAGGCGTTGCCCGGCAGGCCATCGCGGACAATTGCTTCCATGCGGCCTTGCCCGAAGGCACCACGGGCCTGCTTGTTGCTGAGAATGTCCTTCAGGCCAACGACTTCCTGCGTCAGGCCGGTAAGTCGCGCCTGCGCCGAATCGATCACGGCAAGGCGCTCTCCAAGCTTCGCCAGTTGATCCGACGTGGTTCGCGTTTGTGCTTCCAGCCCTTGGCCGACGCGGTGGCCGACAGTATCAAGGCGATCCGTCACAAGGCGCGCGAGATCGGACTGGCGGGTGGTGAGTATCTCGCCGATTGTTTGCAGCCGCCCGGTGAGTTCCGCCTGCAAACGGTTTGCTTCATTCAATCTTTCATCAAGTTCGCGTTCGCGGGCGTCGGCGGCCAGACGCGCGAATTTTTGCGCGCGCGCTGTGCGCCACACAGCAAATGCGACCAGCAGCAACAGGGCGAGGGCTGCGCCCAGCGCGCCGACAACCAGTGTCGTTGTGGCGAAGACTTGACCAAAAATGATGAGCGTTTTGTCCATTCAAACAAGCTATCACAAGATTTGATTGGATGGAACGTAAAGTGAACAACGTTGTTCAGGTGGTGAACAACCTGTTGCTGTGCCACCTTTAGAACGCGGTTCGCTGCCGGATCGCCGCCGCCAAGGTGCCATCGTCAAGGTAGTCAAGCTCGCCACCCACGGGCACACCATGGGCAAGCCGTGTCACCTTGACCTCGAGATGACTCAAAAGGTCGGTGATGTAATGCGCCGTGGTCTGGCCATCGACGGTCGCATTCACCGCCAAAATGATTTCCGTAATGCCGTCGCGGGCCACACGCTCCACCAGCGAGGAAAGATTGAGGTCCTTGGGACCAACGCCATCCAGCGGCGACAGCGTGCCGCCGAGCACATGATATTTGGCGCGCAACGCGGCCGCGCGCTCCAAGGCCCACAGGTCGGACACGGTCTCGACCACGACGATGACGTGCGGGTCACGGCGTGGATCACTGCAGACTGTGCAGGGATCGCGGGTGTCGACATTGCCGCAGGTCGTGCAGGTGAGAATTCGCTGATGCGCCACTGCCATCGCGTCGGCGAGCGGTCCCAACAATTCTTCGCGCTTGCGGATCAGATGCAACGCCGCACGGCGTGCCGAGCGGGGACCAAGCCCCGGCAGGCGCGACAGCAATTGGATCAGCCGCTCGATCTCGGGGCCTGCAACGCGCTCTGCCATGAAAGCCGCAAATCCTTAAAACGGCAGCTTCATGCCGGGCGGCAGGGGCAGTCCGGCCGTGACGGCCTTCATCTTTTCTTCGCTTGTCCGCTCGGCCTTTTTGCGCGCGTCTTCGTGCGCGGTGACAAGAAGGTCCTCGAGAATTTCCTTCTCTTCGACCTTCAGCAGCGAGTCGTCGATCACGACGCTTTTCATCCCGCCCTTGGCAGTTAGCGTGACACGCACAAGGCCACCGCCGGACTGGCCTTCAACCTCGATGGTCTCAAGCTCAGCCTGCATGTCCATCATGCGCGCCTGCATGGCCTGCGCCTGTTTCATCAATCCCATGATGTCTTTCATCACGAAGTCCTTTTATCGATCAAAGATCGTCGTCGCCAAATTCGGTGTCATCGGTGTAACCGACATCGTCTGCACCCTCCACCGATTCGGGTGCGGCACTCTTGACCAATGCGGGTGCAGCTGGCGCATCGGGTGCGCGAATGGCGACAATCTCCGCTCCGGGAAACCGGTCCAGCACCGAGCGAACCAAGGGATTGGCCCGCACGCCAACCATCTTTTCAGCTTCGCGCGAGTCTGACTGTTCCTTCAAAGACGGCGCGCCATCCTCGCGCGACACGGCGACGATCCAGCGGATGCCGGTCCATTCCTGCAGGCGGCGCATGAGGGTTTGCGCGATTTGCGGCGAGGCGCCGGGCACCAGCGCGAAGTCAATGGAGCCTTCTTCAAAGCGCACAAGGCGGACATCGCGCTCGAGTGCGATCTTGAGTTGGATGTCGCGATTGACCTGCGCCAGGGTCACCACATCTTCAAATCGCAGCAGCCGCACGCGCGGCTCCATGTCTGGTGCAGCCACGGCCATCGGCGCTGGGCTGGAGGCAACCAGCATGGCGCGGCCGCCGCCCGCGCTGGCAGTCATCGCCCCGCCGCCATTTGAGGGACCAGCACTTGCCTGGATTGGAGACGTGCTGCGAGCGACAGCACCGCCGCCACGCGAGGACGCCCCACCGCCAGCTTCCACCGCGCCAGACGTTGGCGCATTGGCAAGGCGGCGCAGCAAATCCTCGGGGCTTGGCAGATCGGCCGCATAGGCCAGCCGCACCAGAACCATGTCGGCGGCGGCCAGCGGGCGCGGCGAGTCTTTCACCTCGTTGATGCCTTTGGAGAGCATCTGCCAGGCGCGGGTCAAAACGGCCATGCTCAGCGACGCGGCGAGTTGCGTCCCGCGCGCATGTTCGTCCGCCGTCACTGCAGCGTCCGGCCGCTCACGCGGCGCAATCTTCAAGCTTGTGACGAAATGGACGAACTCGGCGATATCGGCGAGTACGCGGCCGGGTTCCGCCCCCTGATTGTATTGCTCCTTGAGCATCGCAAGCGACGTTTGCAAATCGCCCTTCATCACCGCTTCAAACATGTCGATGACGCGGGTGCGATCCGCCACGCCGAGCATGGCGCGCAACGTCGGCGCCGTGATGGCGTCACCGGTTGTCGAGCCGTGCGCAATGGCTTGGTCCAGCAGGGACAGCGCGTCCCGCACGGAGCCTTCCGCCGCGCGGGCGACGAGCGCCAGCGCTTCCTCCTCGATGCCGACACCTTCCTTGGTGCAGATGCCCGACAGATGCCGGACCATTACGTCCGCCTCGACGCGCCGCAGATCAAAGCGCTGGCATCGCGAGCGTACCGTGATCGGAACCTTGTCGATCTCGGTCGTCGCGAACAGAAATTTGACGTGATCGGGCGGT
>CAIZGQ010000428.1 GCA_903932565.1 uncultured Hyphomicrobiales bacterium | reverse complement strand
GGCTCGTGCGCCAATGGCGGCGGCTATTATCACTATTCCTATGCTGTTGTGCGTGGCTGCGACCGGATCGTTCCGGTTGATGTCTATGTGCCCGGCTGCCCCCCGTCGGCAGAAGCGCTCCTGTATGGCGTGCTGCTGCTGCAGAAGAAAATCCGCCGCACTGGCACAATCGAGAGATAGGCCGCCTTGAACACGCAGTCATCGCAAGATTACGGCCATTCGGCCTCGGACGGATCGAACACATCGCGCCATGGCCAGATTGGCCTGTCAGCGCGCGGACGCGTCTCGCGTCGTCGCCTGCGGGCGCTGGTGCGGATGCGGACGTTGCTGTTTTTGGGTGACGCGAATTTTGGGGCCGTGACATTGGGCGGGATGAAGCATGACGACTGACCCGCAGGCCGCCGCGACAGCAGATGTCGCCGTGACACTCGATCCGCTCGCCGCACTTGGCGCTGCGATCAGCGCGGCGGTGCCCGGCAAGATAGCCCATACTGGCGTGGCTTTTGGCGAGTTGACGCTGGTTGTGGCGAGCGCCGACATCGTGCCCGTGATGACGCATCTGCGCGATGATGTGGCGTGCCAGTTTTTCAACTTCATTGATCTGACAGCGGTGGATTATCCGGCCCGCGAGCAGCGCTTTGATATTGTCTACCACTTGCTGTCGCCGCGCCTGAACCATCGCATTCGCGTCAAATGCGCGACGAACGAGGACACGCCCGTGCCCTCGCTCGTCGACGTGTTTCCAGCAGCTGATTGGTATGAGCGCGAAGTCTACGACATGTTCGGCGTTGTGTTTTCCGGCCACCCGGATCTGCGCCGCATGCTGACCGATTACGGGTTTGACGGACATCCGCTGCGCAAGGATTTCCCGATGACGGGTTATGTGGAGGTGCGCTGGGATGACGAGCAGAAGCGCGTTGTCTACGAGCCCGTGAAGCTCGCGCAGGAATATCGCCAGTTTGATTTTCTCTCGCCGTGGGAGGGCGATACGCCCTACACGCTGCCGGGAGACGAGAAGGCAAAGGGGCAGGGGTAACCCATGACCGAACAAAAGCCGATCCGAAATTTTTCGATCAACTTTGGCCCGCAGCATCCAGCCGCCCACGGGGTGCTGCGCTTGGTGCTGGAGCTGGATGGCGAAGTCGTCGAGCGCGTGGACCCGCATATCGGCCTGCTGCATCGCGGCACCGAAAAGCTGATGGAATCGCGCACCTATCTGCAGAACGTGCCTTACTTTGACCGGCTCGATTACGTCGCGCCGATGAATCAGGAACATGCGTTCTGCCTTGCGATCGAGAAGCTGATCGGCCTCGACGTGCCGCGCCGCGCGCAGTTGATCCGCGTGCTCTATTCCGAAATTGGCCGCATTCTGTCGCATCTTCTCAACGTGACGACGCAGGCGATGGACGTTGGTGCACTCACCCCGCCGCTGTGGGGTTTTGAAGAGCGCGAAAAGTTGATGGTGTTTTATGAGCGGGCCTCGGGCTCGCGCATGCATGCCAATTACATCCGTCCGGGTGGCGTGGCGCGCGATCTGCCGGTGAAACTCATCGAGGATATCGGCGCGTGGTGCGACCCCTTCCTCAAGGTCGTGGATGATCTCGATAATCTGTTTATCGGTAATCGCATCTTCAAACAGCGCAATGTTGATATCGGCATTGTGTCGCTGGAGGATTGCTGGAAGTGGGGTTTTTCGGGCGTCATGGTGCGCGGCTCGGGCGCTCCGTGGGACCTGCGCAAGTCGCAGCCCTATGAGTGCTACGAGGAGATGGACTTCGACATTCCCGTCGGCCGCCACGGCGACAATTATGATCGCCAGGTGATCCGCATGGAAGAGATGCGCCAGTCGACCAAGATCATGAAGCAATGCGTCGAGAAGCTGCTGGCACCCGGCGGGCAGGGCCCTGTGGCGACGCAGAACCATAAATATGTGGCCCCCTCGCGCGCCGACATGAAGCGCTCAATGGAAGCGCTCATCCATCACTTCAAACTGTTCACCGAAGGCTTTCATGTGCCGGCCGGTGAGGTTTACGCGGCGGTCGAAGCGCCCAAGGGCGAGTTCGGCGTGTTTCTCGTGGCCGATGGCACAGACAAGCCCTATCGCTGCAAGATTCGGGCACCCGGCTTTGCGCATTTACAGGCGATGGATTTCATGTGCCGCAAGCACATGCTGGCGGATGTCTCGGCCATTCTGGGCTCGCTCGACATCGTATTTGGCGAGGTGGACCGCTGATGCGCAGGCTCAAAACCGCTCTCTTTGCCGCCATAATGGTGGGCTCCGTGCCTGCCCTTGCGCAACAATCGGCATCGCCCGGCGTGACGGTGACCAGTCTCATCAACAATGGCTATTCGATCGTAGGCGCCTCGACAGATGGCTCCTCACAATTTCTCTACCTGTTGGGAACCGATTCCAACAAACGCAAAGTCGCCTATGCCTGCCAGATACAATTTGGCAATAACGGTGGCTTTCGTGGCTGCCTCGTGCTGCCGTAAATCAGGACAAGTTCAGGTGATATATGGCCGTTCGTAGATTGGCAGATCAGCAGCCGACAAGTTTCGCCTTCACGCCGGAGAACCTGGCGTGGTGCCAGACGCAGATCGCAAAATACCCTGAGGGAAAGCAGGCTTCTGCCGTCATTCCGCTGTTATGGAAGGCGCAGGCGCAGCATGATTACTGGTTGCCGAAAGCGGCGATTGAATGCGTCGCCGCGATGCTTGGCATGCAGGTCATTCGCGTGATGGAAGTCGCAACTTTCTACAGCATGTTCAATCTGAGCCCGGTTGGTAAGCACTTTATCCAGATGTGCGGCACCACGCCCTGCATGCTGGCTGGCTCCAACGAGATCAAGGCCGTGCTGGAGCGCCGCATCGGCGAGCAGCAGACGGTGACGGCGGATGGCCTCTTTTCCTGGCTCGAAGTTGAGTGCTTGGGAGCCTGCTGCAATGCGCCGATGGTGCAGATCAACGATGAGTATTTCGAAGATCTGTCGGCAGAGAACTTCGAAAAGCTGCTCGACGATCTGACTGCCGGCAAGCCAGTGAAGATCGGCTCGCAGACGGGCCGCCGCATGTCCGAGCCGCAGGGCGGTCTGACCGCGCTGACGACTTTTTATGGCGTGGATGGCATGTCGGGTTCGAGCTCCGTACCAGCCGAGATTGCAATGTATCCGGTATCCGCCGGCAAGAGTGGTCACTGACATGAGCGCGATTGTTCTCGACGACAAGGATCGCATCTTCACCAACCTTTACGGTTATGGGGATTGGCGGCTGGCTGGCGCACAGAAGCGCGGCGCGTGGGACAACACGAAAGACATCATCGACAAGGGCAAGGATTGGATCATCAACGAGATGAAGGCCTCCGGCCTTCGTGGGCGTGGTGGGGCGGGTTTTCCAACCGGTCTCAAATGGTCATTCATGCCCAAGCCTGATCCGGCGCGCCCGTCTTATCTCGTGGTGAATGCGGACGAGTCAGAGCCCGGCACCTGCAAGGACCGGGAGATCATGCGCAATGATCCCCATTTGCTGATTGAAGGCTGCCTGATTGCCTCTTTCGCCATGGGTGCGCATGCCTGCTACATCTATATCCGTGGTGAATACATCATGGAGCGCGAGCGCCTCGAGGCTGCCGTGCAGGAGGCTTACGCCGCCAATCTGGTCGGCAAGAACAACGTGACAGGCTGGCCCTTCGACATCTACGTGCATCATGGCGCAGGTGCCTATATCTGCGGTGAAGAAACAGCGCTGCTCGAAAGCCTCGAAGGCAAAAAGGGCATGCCGCGCCTGAAGCCGCCATTCCCCGCCAACATGGGGCTCTATGGTCTGCCGACGACCGTCAACAATGTGGAATCCATTGCGGTTGCGCCGACGATCCTGCGTCGCGGTGGAGCGTGGTTTGCCGGCTTTGGTGCAAAAAACAACACGGGCACAAAGCTCTTTTGCATTTCGGGCCATGTGAACAAGCGCTGCAACGTGGAAGAGGTGATGTCGATCCCCTTCCGCGAGCTGATTGACCGCCATTGCGGCGGCATTCGCGGGGGCTGGGACAATCTCCTCGCGGTGATCCCCGGCGGCTCGTCCGTACCGGTCGTGCCTGCCCATGAGATCATGGACGCGCCGATGGACTTTGATACGTTGCGCAATCTGAAGTCGGGCCTTGGCACGGCGGCGGTGATCGTGATGGATAAGTCCACCGACATCATCCGCGCGATTGCCCGCATTTCGTATTTCTACAAGCACGAAAGCTGCGGCCAGTGCACGCCGTGCCGCGAAGGCACAGGCTGGATGTGGCGCGTCGTCAACCGCATGGCGGAGGGTCGTGCGCAGAAGCGCGAGATCGACATGCTGCTGGAAGTCACCACGCAGGTGGAAGGCCACACGATCTGCGCGCTGGGCGACGCAGCGGCTTGGCCGATTCAGGGATTGATCCGTCATTTCAGGCCTGAAATTGAAAAGCGCATCGATCAATATGCGGGCAACCCGCACTCTGATCCTGTGCCGCTCGGCATTGCGGCGGAGTGAGGATCAGATGAACGCGAATTTGAAGAGCGCAGGGGCGAACAAGGCATGACCAAGCTCATCGTCGATGGCGTCGAGGTGGATGTTCCGGCCGAATACACGCTGCTGCAGGCGTGCGAAGAAGCTGGCGCGGAAATCCCGCGCTTCTGCTTTCACGAGCGGCTGTCGATTGCTGGCAATTGCCGCATGTGCCTTGTGGAACTGAAAGGCGCGCCCAAGCCGGTAGCGTCCTGTGCGTGGGCTGTGCGTGACTGCCGCCCCGGCCCGAATGGCGAGCCGCCGGTCGTCGTGACGAAATCACCCATGGTGAAAAAAGCCCGCAATGGCGTGATGGAATTCCTGCTGATCAATCATCCGCTCGATTGCCCGATCTGCGATCAGGGCGGCGAGTGTGATCTGCAGGATCAGGCCATGGCGTTTGGCGTGGATTCCTCACGTTTCCAGGAAAACAAGCGCGCCGTGGAAGACAAGTATATCGGCCCGCTGGTGCGCACGTCGATGAACCGTTGCATCCATTGCACGCGTTGCGTGCGCTTCACGGCCGAAGTCGCGGGCACCGGCGACATGGGTGCCATGGGCCGTGGTGAAGATACCGAGATCACGACCTATCTACAGACGGCCATGGGCTCGGAGTTACAGGGCAACATCACAGATCTCTGCCCGGTTGGCGCACTTTTGCCAAAACCCTATTCGTTCAAGGCACGCCCGTGGGAACTGACAAAGACGCCCTCCATCGACGTGATGGATGCGTTGGGTTCGTCGATCCGCGTGGATGTGCGTGGCCGCGAAGTGATGCGTATTCTGCCGCGCATCAACGAGGCGGTGAACGAGGAATGGATTTCCGACAAGACCCGCCAGATCGTTGACGGGTTGAAGACGCAGCGGCTGGATCGCCCGTATATTCGCGAGAATGGCAAGCTGCGGGCAGCCTCCTGGGCTGAGGCGTTTGGCGCGATTGCAGCCAAGGTGAAAGTCGCAAAACCTGAAAAAATTGGCGCGCTGGCGGGTGTGTGTTTGTGTGCTCGGCCATTTTATGTCATGCGCGGCCTGTGGACGACTGATG
>CAIZGQ010000427.1 GCA_903932565.1 uncultured Hyphomicrobiales bacterium | reverse complement strand
GCCTGTTGAGGAGATGGGCTCATGTTAGTCCTCGACCACGATCGCGCTGGCGGCTATTGGGGCGCCGTCTATGTGTTCACGGCCATCAAGGGCCTGCAGGTTGTCATCGACGGCCCGGTGGGTTGCGAAAATCTGCCCGTGACATCGGTCCTTCATTACACCGACGGTTTGCCGCCGCATGAATTGCCGATTGTCGTGACGGGCCTCGCCGAGGAAGAACTCGGACGCCACGGCACGGAAGGCGCGATGAAGCGCGCGCATAAAACACTTGATCCTGATTTGCCAAGCGTGGTGGTCACGGGTTCGATTGCCGAGATGATCGGTGGCGGCGTGACGCCAGAAGGCACTGGCATCCAGCGCTTTCTGCCGCGCACGATTGATGAAGACCAGTGGCAGTGCGCGAACCGCGCCATGACATGGCTTTGGACAGAATATGGCGCGAAGAAGGGTGGCGCCGTTCCCAAGCGCAAGCCCAAGGTTGAAGGGGCAAAGCCTCGCGTCAACATCATCGGGCCCTGCTATGGCACCTTCAACATGCCCTCGGATCTGGCGGAAATTCGCCGCCTGATCGAAGGCATTGGCGCTGAAGTCAACATGTGCTTCCCGCTGGGAAGCCATTTGGCGGATGTGGCCCGGCTTGTGGATGCGGACGCCAATGTCTGCATGTATCGCGAATTCGGCCGCATGCTGTGCGAACAATTGGATCGCCCGTATTTCCAGGCGCCGATCGGCCTGCACAGCACGACAAAGTTTCTCCGCTCCCTCGCGGCGTCTCTGGGTCTTGATGCCGAGCCGTTCATCGAGCGCGAGAAGCACACGACCATCAAGCCGATCTGGGATCTGTGGCGCTCGGTGACGCAGGATTTCTTCGGCACAGCGAGCTTCGCTATTGTTGCGAACGAAACCTACACTCGCGGTGTGCGCAACTTCCTCGAAGAAGAAATGGGATTGCCCTGCACCTTTGCGATCCCGCGCAAGCCCGGCGAAAAGACAGACAATGAAGCCGTCCGCAAGGCCGTGAAAGAAACCCCGCCGCTGATCCTGTTTGGCAGCTTCAATGAGCGCATGTATGCGGCCGAATGCGGCAGCCGCGCGATGTATATTCCAGCGTCTTTCCCCGGTGCCATCATTCGTCGCCACACCGGCACGCCCTTCATGGGCTACAGCGGTGCGACCTATCTGATCCAGGAAGTTTGCAACTCGCTGTTTGATGCTTTGTTTCACATTCTGCCGCTGGGCACGGACATGGACAAGGTTGA
The DNA here is from genome assembly GCA_903932565.1 of uncultured Hyphomicrobiales bacterium. Classification (GTDB taxonomy): domain Bacteria; phylum Pseudomonadota; class Alphaproteobacteria; order Rhizobiales; family Beijerinckiaceae; genus Terripilifer. Next base: position 1,585 of record CAIZGQ010000427.1, on the reverse strand, counting down.
TGCAACCCCGGCGCGCCTGCATCGCGAATTGATGTGGGAAGAAAAAGCCAAGGAAATGCTGGATCAAATCGTGGAATCGCATCCCATTCTGGTGCGCATTTCCGCCGCCAAGCAATTGCGCGATGCAGCCGAGCGCGAGGCCAGGCGCCTTGGCGAGGTCAGTGTCGGCGAAGCGCAGGTCGATCATGCCAATCGCCTGCTGACGATGGGGCGCTGAGCAAGATGCAACGCGCGCCCAACTTCAAAAAGTTCAACGCCTTGCGGCAGAATTCGCAAAGCCTGTTGAGTGTACGTGCAAGCCGCACCGGCGGTCTCCGGTATCGCATGTCAGTGCTGCGGGAGCAGCCTGCCCATGTATGTCAGGGAGAGTAGGGCCATGCAGACAATGATGCATCATGCACCTGCCATGCGAATTGATCGGATGCGCGAACAGGTTTTGTTCGGCATTTCCTATCCCTTCTTTCTGGTGGTCGAGGGCGCACAACGCGCGATCGCCAGCAAGATTTCCGACCAGGCTGAAAAGCCCATGCGCCGCTCTGCTTTTGCAGAAGCGCGGGTCAACACACTTATTGCAATCTCGTACGCGTTTATGGCGCGTTCGACTTTGCGAAAGTTCGCCCGGTAAGACCCGGACGGAACGCCAATCGTGATCACAAGTCACGGTATTGTCGCTGCGTAGGGCGTGCGCGGTAACGCTAACGGAGGTCTTTTGATGACCAATGAGAGCGATAGATCGTCCCTGTCTGGTTTGACAGAGGCAGAAGCACAGGAATTCCACTCTCTGTTCGTCAAGAGCTTTGTCGCATTTACAGTGATTGCGATCATGGCTCATTTCCTCGTTTGGAGCTGGCGTCCATGGATTCCTGGTCCAAAGGGGTACGCAATGCTCGATGGCGTTACCAACGCCGTTGTTGGCCTGCTGCCGTTCGTCGGCTGAAAGGGAGTACACCATGTATAAGGTATGGCTTCTTTTCGATCCGCGTCGGACCCTTGTGGCTTTGTTCACATTCCTGTTCGTCCTGGCCCTGCTGATCCATTTCGTTTTGCTCAGCACTGACCGGTTCAACTGGCTTGAAGGTGCAAAGGCAAAGACAGGGTTCAACCTCACGACGATTTCGTCCGTCCTGCCGACCTGACGCGCCTTTACCGGCGCAAGATCGGCTTGCCTTCAGTGCCGCGGACAGTCGCATTCTGCGACTGCCCGCAGCCTTCCACTCGACAAAAGGACCCCTCGGGGAGGTTCACGCATGGCTATGCTCAGTTTTGAACGAAAATATCGTGTGCGCGGCGGCACGCTGGTCGGCGGAGATTTCTTCGATTTCTGGGTCGGGCCCTTTTACGTTGGCTTTTTTGGCATCACGACGCTTTTCTTCGCGGTGCTTGGGACGGGGATGATCTTCTATGGCGCGGCCATCGGCCCGACATGGAATCCCTGGCAGATCAACATCGCGCCGCCGGACTTATCCTACGGTCTTGCATTTGCGCCTTTGAAACAGGGCGGCATCTGGCAAATCGTCACCATTTGCGCGACCGGTGCCTTCATCTCGTGGGCGCTGCGCGAAGTTGAGATCTGCCGCAAACTCGG
>CAIZGQ010000426.1 GCA_903932565.1 uncultured Hyphomicrobiales bacterium | reverse complement strand
CGCTGAGCGATGATGGCCAATTCGGGCTGACGATCATTGGCTTTCTTGGGAGTGTGTTCTCGCCCTATTATCGCTGGTCGGGCCGTACTGACCCGCTGAACCATTGTGCGATCAATGTCGCGCTGTATGGTCCGCGCGCGCAACGCTGGGCGATGACGGAACGCGGGCGCAATTCCTTATCACGCGACATGGATCATCTGACGATTGGCCCTTCGTCCCTGAACTGGGATGGCCAGACGCTCATCATCAACATTGATGAAGTCTGCGCGCCCCTGCCCCGCCGCATCCGGGGTAGCGTGCGCCTGACACCAAGTTTTACCAACGCCAATCCGTTTGTCCTGGAAGGCGCGGGCCAGCATATCTGGCGGCCGATTGCGCCGCTGTCGCGCGTCGAGGTCGATCTGTCCGAGCCTGATCTCACATGGCAGGGGCATGGCTATTTCGACATGAATGCCGGCGCCGAGCCGCTGGACGATGCGTTCGAAACTTGGACATGGTCGCGCGCGCGTGTGGATGACAAAGCCATTATTTTTTACGACGCCAAGCGGCGGCGCGAGACGGATCTCTCGCTGGCGTTGCAAGTGGATCGCAGCGGCGCGTTCACAAGCCTGCCGAAGCCGCCGATTGCCCCGCTGCCCCGCGGAGCCTGGGGTGTTGCGCGCGAGACGCGTGCCGATGGCGGCACCGCGAATCTGGCGCGGGGCTTTGAAGATTCGCCCTTCTACACGCGCTCCCTTGTGGACGCGCAGATTCTCGGCGTGCCCGTTCAATCGGTACACGAAAGTCTTGATCTCAATCGATTGCAACGCGGCATCTTGCAAGTGATGCTGCCGTTCCGTATGCCACGCAGATCGCGCTGGCCCTAAGGCGCTTTATCCGAAGCCTATTTGTCCGAAGTCGCGCTGTCTGCGGGCTTCTCAGCTGCTGCCCGCGCCGCAGCCTCAGCTTTTTCACGGGTCTTCTGCTTGGCTTTTTCAAGCGAGCGCAATTGCGTAATGCCAAACAGGATCACGATGCCAAAGGTCAGGCCCATTTCAATCAGGCCGTAATTGTCAGGGTTCACGGGAGCCCTTTCAGCGCCACGGCGTCACGCCAGACGCCGCTGCTTGCCGAATTGCTCGGCGCGCTCCAGCCGCTCAAACATATTGAGCACGCTGACAACCTGCCGTTGCAAAACCTGCGGATGCAGCGGATCGGTGAACACAAATCCCTGATCTGCCAACGCTGGCACAGTGGCGGGTGCCATGACAGGAACGGGAAGTGCTGCGACCGCCTGCACCAAAAAGGCATTGGCTTGCAGCGGCGCGGAGGTCAGTCCCTTGCTCAGAAACGGCACGGACAAGGTGGCCTGTGCGAGCAGCGCCAGCTTGCGCTTTCCCGAAACACGGGCGCGCTGGTTGATCGAATCAAGTCCCGACCGCTCCAGCTTCCGACCGATTTCGGCGTAGAGCAACGCTGCCGTGGCGATGGCCGGACGGCAATTCGGCGGCAAATGCGCAATGCCCTGGCGGGCTTTTTTGTAAAGGCGATCCGCCTCCTGTAGCAGCCGCGCGACAACGCTTTTCACAGCATCACTCGCCTGCGGATTGGCGAGAAAGCTCTGCTCATCAAGCCCAACCTCGCGCAGCCATGACAATGGCAGGTAGACCCGGCCCGCGCGGGCAACCTCGCCCACCCCGCGCGCGATGTTGGTGAGTTGCATGGCTGTGCCAAGATCGCAGGCGCGCGCCAAGGCTTCCGTGGAGCG
>CAIZGQ010000425.1 GCA_903932565.1 uncultured Hyphomicrobiales bacterium | reverse complement strand
TCGAGACCATTGAAGGCCTGTCGGCTACCGGCGAAATCGCCGATCTGCAGGATGCCTTTGCCAAGCGCAATTCGCTGCAATGCGGCTATTGCACGCCCGCAATGCTGATCACGGCGCAGGACTTGCTGCTGCAAAACAAAGACCCGAGCCGCGACGAGATTCGCGAGCACATCTCCGGCAATTACTGCCGCTGCACAGGCTATCAGGCCATCGTGGACGCGGTTGAATCGACCGCAAAGGCCCGCAATGGGGCACCATCATGACAAAGGCAGACGAAACATCCGGCCTCTCCGCGCTGGATCGTCCCAATTCCTACATTGGCCGCTCCGTCCCACGCCCCAATCTCAATCGCTTGCTGCAGGGTCAGGGCACTTATGTCAGCGACATGTCGCTGCCGCGCATGGCGCATGTGGTCTATGTGCGTTCGCCCCACGCCCATGCGCGAATCCTGAACATTGACACAGAGGCCGCCCGCGCCATGCCGGGTGTTATTGCCATTGTGGACGGCGCGCAGCTGGCAAAAGTCTGCACACCCTGGGTCGGCGTTCTCTCCCATCTCAAGGGACTGAAATCTGCGCCCCAGCACGCCATTGCAATCGACCGCGCCTGCTGGCAGGGCGAAGCTGTGGCTGCCATCGTCGCGCGTTCGCGGGCGGAGGCCGAGGACGCCGCCGAACTCATTGGCGTTGATTACGAGCCCCTGCCCGTCGTTGCCGACATGGAGACAGCGCTCGATCCTGCAACACCCCTCATTCACGAGTCCCTTGGCGACAATCTTGCCTTCGAGCGCAACCTCGATGCCGGTGCTGTCAATGCCGCCTTTGCGGAAGCGGACGCTCTGGCAGAAGCGGAATTTGTGTTTGGTCGCCACACCGGCGTGACGCTTGAGCCACGCTCGATCATCGGCGATTGGCGCGCGGGCGAGGATCGGCTGACCGTCTATCAGGGCACGCAAGCGCCCCACATGATGCAGAATATCATCGCCAAGCATCTTGATCTGCGCGAGGATCAGGTGCGCATCGTCTGCAAGGATGTCGGCGGGTCGTTTGGCATAAAGGTGCATGTCTACGCCGACGACATGGCAACTGTGGCTCTGTCCAAGATGCTCGGTCGCCCGATCAAGTATGTGGCGGATCGGCTTGAGAGTTTTGTCACCGACATTCATGCCCGCGATCATCGCGTCAAGGGCAAGGTCGCTGTCAAAAAAGATGGCACGATCACAGCCTTCGAGATCGATGATCTGACTGGTATCGGCCCCTATTCCATGTATCCGCGCACCAGTGCGATTGAAGCCAACCAGGTCGTCAATCTTGTTGGAGGCCCCTACACCACACCAAACTATCGCGCCCGCGCCCGCGTCGTATTTCAGAATAAAAACGTGATGTGCCAGTACCGGGCGGTGGGGCATCCGATTGCGTGTTCTGTGACCGAAGGTCTGGTTGATCTTGCCGCTCAAAAAATCGGCATGGACCCGGTGGAAATCCGCCGCCGCAATCTCATTCAAGACGATGCCTATCCCTGCGGCTCGCCCGCCGGCCTGCAGTTTGAAAAGCTCTCGCATCATGCCTCGCTCGACAAGCTGCTGAGCATGATGGACTACCCAAAACTGCGGCAGGATCAAATTGAAGCCCGCCAGAGCGGCATTTATCGCGGTATCGGGTTTGCGAGCTTCATTGAAGTCACCAATCCAGGCTCAGCCTTTTACGGTGTGGGTGGTGCGCGCATTTCCTCGCAGGACGGTGTTGCCGTGCGGTTGGATGCGACCGGCAATGTCATCTGCCAGACCAGCATCACCGAACAAGGCCAAGGCTCTGAGGCGATCACCGCGCAGGTCGTGGCGACGGCAATTGGCGTGCCGATGGAGCGTGTGCGCGTGATCCTCGGTGATACCGACAACACGCCCTATGGCGGCGGCACATGGGCTTCGCGCGCCGCTGGTATCGGTGGCGAGGCAGCCTGGCAGGCGGGCACTGCGCTGCGCCAGAATATCCTCACCGCGGCGGCGACAATCCTGCAAACCACACCTGACACGCTGGATGTCACAAACGGTGCGGTTTACGAAAAAGAAACTGGGCGCGAGCGTATCACGCTCGAGGAGCTCGCCCGCATCGTCTACTTCCGTCCCGACACGCTCCCGCAGGGGTTTCAGGCGGAGCTGATGGCGACGCGCCATTATGTGCCGCGCAAATATCCCTTCGCCTTCACCAATGGCGTGCAGGCGGCATGGATCGAAGTTGATACGGACACCGGCTTCATCAAGCTGCTGCATCATTGGGTGGTGGAAGATTGCGGCACGATCCTCAATCCGCAATTGGTGGACGAGCAGATTCGCGGCGGCGTGGTGCAGGGTTTGGGGGCAGCCCTTCTGGAGCATTGCCGTTATGATGATCAGGGCCAGATGCTGAATGGCAACATGTCAGATTATCTGGTGCCCATGG
>CAIZGQ010000424.1 GCA_903932565.1 uncultured Hyphomicrobiales bacterium | reverse complement strand
GACCTGAAATCCGACAGATGTTTCGGTTTCAAGCTGCGTCTTTTGTGCAGGGCCGCTGGCGACGCCTGCACGTGCAGACGTCGCAGGCACAGATTTAACCACCAAACGCTCAGCTCCCCGTACAGCGCAAAGGACAACCGGCGTCGCCCGGTCTGCGTTGCATTGATCCTAGGGGGGAGCTCGCGACGTGCCAAGGCACGCCCATGGGCGCACCTTGGACTGCGTTGATGGGCCTGGTCAGGTCGACGACAGTGCCTTTTTGATCGAGTCGGCTGACAACGGCCCACGACGCAACCGGACACCGGTGGCGTCAAAGATGGCATTGCCAAGGGCTGCTGGCACCACGCGCGTTGACGCTTCGCCAGCCCCCGTTGCTGGGGCCTCCGGGTGATTGATCAGCACGACATCAATCGCCAGGGGCGCGTCGGTAATGTCGAGGATCGGATAGGTCGCCCAATCGACGCTGGTCACATTTTCCGTGTTGAACGTCGCATTTTCAAACAGGCTTCGGCTTGTTGCATAGACAACCTGATTTTCAATCGCCTGCCGCAAACTGCCCGGATTGATGATCAACCCGCAATCGTGCGCGACCGTATAGCGCTCGGCATGAACACGGCCCGTTTTCCGATTGACCGCAACTTCCGCAACAACGGCGACCATCGTGCGGCCGCGTCTCGAAAAAGCGACGCCGCGGCCACGCAGGATATCGCCGACCGCAGCGCGCGGGCCGGACACGCGCGTTTCCCATTTCGCCTTTTCCGCGACGGCGCGAAGCACCGCGAGATCGCGCGGACCATTCAGGTGTTTCAACCGATAGGCCAGCGAATCACTGCCACTCGACACGGCGCATTCATCCATGAAGGATTCCGAGGCAAATGTAAGCTCCGGCCCCAGCGGATCACGCAGGTGCGAGGTCCGCAGAGGAGATGCGCGATCCAAAAGCGGGGGAACCGTTTCCCACGCCATCATGCGGGTCGCGAATGAATAAGCGGAACCCGGCGTAGGCTCGCCAGGAAACAGGATGGCATCGGCAGAATTTGGCGCGAGACCGGTCAACTGGCCGCCCAACGTATCGCGCGGATCTGCTTCGCTGGTTGCAACATCAATTCGTGAAAACGCCTTTGCCTCATAGTGGAACGCACTTATGTGGCCATCGGCATCAAGCGCCGCGCGCACCTTGCACACGGCGGCCGGGCTTTTGGGGTCCCAGGCATGGCCTTCGTGCCGCATGTATTGCACACGCACAGGCTTGCCGACCTCCTTGGCAAGAATGGCGGCATCGATGGCCGTATCGCCGGCATCGTTACGGCCGTAAGAGCCCGGACCAGGCAACCAAATCCCATGCACATCTTCGGGCGACATGCCGAGGATCTTGGCAACGCCATCGCGCGCATAATGCGGCTTCTGTGTGCCTGTCCAGAGGGTCGCCTTGCCATCCTTGATATCAACGATGGCGCAGCCTGGACCCATGCTGGAATGCGACTGGAACGGCCACTCATACTCGGCTGACATGACTTTTGTCGCCTTGGCAAAGGCCGGTTCCAACTCACCAATTTGCTCTGCAACCACACGCTTGCGAGGTTTTGCATTGCGGATGTGGTTGAACAATTCGTCCTGCACCGGGAACGGCGGCGTGACTTTGGACCACGTGACTTTCAGCTGCTCCGCCGCGCGGATCGCATCCCATTCGCGCGGAGCCACGACGGCCAGAAGATCGCCTTTGTGAACGATCTGCACGCCCGCAATGGACTTTACGGAGTCAGCATCAATGGAAACCGGCACGGAACCCGCAACTGGTGGGCGGATCATGCGCCCATGCACCATGCCGGGAACTTTGACATCGGTGACATAATCGAGCTTGGCAAAAATCTTGTCTTTAACGTCCGAGCGGGGCACGGTCGTGCCGACAACTTTGTAATCCGCAAAGTTCTTGGGGGTCGCTTGCCCCTTCGCGTCGAGATCATTCCCGTATTTCTTGTTCCAGATAAGCGGTGCATTGAAGGCCTTGCCGCCGATAAGATCAGCATAAGACACCAGCGTCTTTGGTTGACCCTTCACGCTGACGATGCCATCCGACACGGAAAGCGATGCCACAGGCACCCCAAGCTTTTCAGACGCGAGCCCGACGAGGACACGTCGCGCCTCCGCTGCCGCATTGCGCAACGGCACAGCACCCTGCTCGATGCCAGATGCATTGCTGGCCCCGCCCTGGTTCACTGTGCGGGCCGTGTCACCCATGATCACGCTGACGTGCTTGACGGACACATCGAGTTCGTCAGCAACAATCTGCGCAATGGCGACATCGACGCCCTGACCCCCATCGATCTTGCCGAAATAAGCGGTGACCGCTCCCTTCGCATCAATCGAGATGAAGCTGTCGAGTTGCTCAGGCGACAAGGGCGGACGCACGGCCGATGGCGAAACCCCTTCAAGCGCGAATGCTGCACCGGCCGTTGACGACACGGAGATGGCAACAACGAGATTGCCGGCGGCGGTCAGAAGGGCGCGACGGGAGATGGAGGGATGATCGAATGTCATAATGTCTCTCCTCAACCCATCATTGTCGCGGCGCGCTTCACAGCGCGGATGATCGCCATATGCGTGCCGCAGCGGCACTTCAGGCCGGTCAACGCTTCGCGAATCTGATCATCGCTTGGCTTTTTGTTACGGCTGAGGAAGGCCGCCGCCGTCATCACCCAGCCGTTGACGCAATAGCCGCACTGCGGCACCTGCTCTTCAACAAAAGCAGCTTGCACCGGATGGGGTTTTTCCGGCGTCCCGAGACCCGCGAGCGTCGTCACCTTCTTTGAGCCAACGGCCGACAACGGTGTCACGCACGAGCGCACGGCGACGCCATCAAGATGCACCGTACACGCGCCGCACTGGGCAAGGCCGCAGCCAAAATGGGGATTGTTGAGGCCCAGATCATCACGCAGGGCATAGAGCAGCGGCATGTCGGGATCGGCTTCGACCGTGTGGTCCTTGCCATTCACCTTGAGTGAAATGCGTTTCTGCATGGACGTCCATCTCCCTGATGTTTTCTTGGACGATCAACACCTCTTGCGGGTGCCAGGATCGCGGATACTTAAACTTTCGTCGGCAGACTGCCCCGGCTTCCCGCAACTGGCAAGCAGATTTGCTGAACGTGATCAGGCGAGTGGCACTTTGTGCTGCGCCACGGGAATCATTTCGCGCACGCGACGCACCAAATCGGGCTCAATGCGCGCAGACACGATGCCCACCCCATCCGAGGCGCGAGCCACCACATGGCCCCACGGATCGACAACGAGCGAATGTCCGTATGTCGCGCGAGTCTCACCGTTCTGTTTGAAGGTGCCCGTCTGACCCGGCGCACAAAAGTATGTTTCCGTCTCAATGGCTCGCGCCCGGCACAGAACCTCCCAATGGTCCTTGCCGGTCTGCAAGGTAAACGCCGCAGGCAGTACGATCATCTGCGCACCGCGATCCATCAAGGCCTGAAACAAGGCGGGAAACCGGAGGTCGTAACAAATTGCGCAGCCGATACGCACACCTTCGCAATCATAGGTGACGATATGTTCGCCAGGCTTGATCGCAGCACTTTCCTTGTAATCTTTGCCGTCCGGCGTCGTGATATCGAACATGTGAATCTTGCGATAGCGCGCCACTTCGCGCCCAGTTCGATCAAACGCAACGCTGGTGTTGCCGAGCCGCGGTTCCCCGGGAATTTTTTCCAGGATCGACCCGGCGTGAATGAAGACGCCGTGGGTCCGCGCGAGATCCTGCATCAGCCGGTAGGCAGGCCCATCCGGCAGCGTTTCGGCGGCGGCCATTTTCTCGTCGCGCGTTCCACCCATGAAGTCGAAGACTTCCGGCAGCGCAATCCAATCCGGCCGCTCCAGTTCGATGGCGCGCTCAATCAGTTGTTTCGCAGAGGCAAGGTTTGCAGCCTTGTCCGAGCCCGAATTCATCTGGATGAGGGAGACTTTCATCGGCGGCTTTTCAAACGCGTTCGAGGGCCAGCGCAATGCCTTGTCCAACGCCAATGCACATCGTCGCCAAAGCACGGTTGACCTTGCGGTCATTCATCTCGAGCGCCGCCGCAAGCGTCAGCCGCGCACCGGACATGCCGAGCGGATGACCAATCGCAATCGCACCGCCATTCGGGTTCACGTGCTCGGCATCGTCCGGCACGCCGAGCCCGCGCAGACACGCGAGAGATTGCGACGCAAACGCCTCGTTCAACTCGATCACACCAAAATCGTTGATGGCAAGGCCAAGCCGGTGCATCAATTTTTGCGTCGCGGGAACCGGACCGATGCCCATAATGCGCGGCGCACAGCCAGCCGTCGCGAGCCCGGAAATCCGCGCGATGGGCGTCAGTCCATATGTCTCCACCGCGTGACGCGATGCAACGAGCACGACAGCCGCACCATCATTCACACCGGATGCATTTCCCGCCGTTACCGAACCGTTTTTTCGAAAGATCGGCTTCAGCGCGCTGAGCTTTTCGAGCGATGTCTCACGCGGATGTTCGTCTTTGTCGATGCTTGTGACATTGCCTTTTCTATCCGTGATCTCGACGGCAACAATCTCGCGCGCCAATCGGCCGCTGCGTTGCGCCTGCGCCGCACGCGCCTGTGAGCGCAAGGCAAATGCATCCTGATCCGCACGCGAGATCTGGCGCTCCTCGGCAAGATTTTCCGCCGTCTCGCCCATGGCGTCCACACCATAGGCATCCCGCATCTTCGGGTTGATGAAGCGCCAACCGATGGTGGTGTCCTGCAAGTCCGCCGCACGTGAAAACGCTTCTGTCGTCTTTCCCATGACGAAGGGTGCGCGCGACATGGATTCAACACCGCCAGCAATTGCTATTTCGATTTCACCAGCACGGATTGAGCGCGCCGCATGTCCAATCGCGTCAAGGCCGGAGCCGCAAAGCCGGTTCATCGTGGTCCCCGGCACACTGATCGGCAAACCGGCCAGCAACAGGCCCATACGCGCCACGTCGCGATTGTCCTCACCGGCCTGATTGGCACATCCCGCGTAGACTTCATCAATGGCGTCCGGCGGCAACGACGGTGTCTTTGCAAGAAGCGCCCGAATGACATGCGCCAGAAGATCATCCGGCCGCACGGATGAGAGTGCGCCGCCATAACGCCCGACCGGTGTGCGCACACCGCCGCACAAAAAAACCTCAGTCATCGCAGGTGCCTTTTCAATCATTCTTCATCGGGCGCGGGGGCCGCAGCAGGCGCGGCAGCGGCGGCCTTTGGTTCCATCCCAGCGGCTTTCAAGGCTTTGCCCAAGCCCCAGTCAGCACCAAATGCGAAGCCGAATGCAATCACCGCGACGATCAGCAATTGCACGAGAGCTGCTCCGAACGAGACATTGTCGGTTTCTTTTGTCAGGGAGTGCATGAAAGGACTTTCATTCTGCCGCGCGGGTGCCGGTACCAAACCGCTTTTCGATATAATCAATGACGAGCGTTTTAAAATCGGCAGCGATGGTCGCGCCGCGCAACGTCAGCGCCTTTTTACCATCGATGAAGACAGGAGCCGCTGGGGCCTCGCCCGTGCCCGGCAAGGAAATGCCAATATCGGCGTGTTTTGATTCGCCGGGTCCGTTGACGATGCAGCCCATCACCGCAACGTTGAGTGTCTCAACACCGGGATAGATCGTGCGCCAATTGGGCATTTCCGTATGGATGAAACTCTGGATGTCGCGTGCCAATTCCTGAAACGTGGTGGATGTTGTGCGCCCGCAGCCGGGGCACGCTGCCACGAGCGGCACAAACGTGCGAAAGCCCATGGTCTGCAGAATTTCCTGCGCGACTTTGACTTCGACTGTGCGATCGCCACCGGGCTCCGGTGTCAGGGACACGCGGATTGTGTCGCCAATGCCCTGCTGTAACAAAATGCCCAACGCAGCAGACGAAGCGACAATGCCCTTCGAGCCCATGCCAGCTTCTGTCAGGCCCAGATGAATCGCATAATCAGAGCGCGCAGCCAGCATCTGGTAGACGGTGATCAGATCCTGCACGGCTGAGACTTTTGCCGACAGAATGATGCGGTTTTTTGAAAGTCCCAGTTCCTCGGCGCGTTCCGCCGAATACAACGCCGAACGCACCATCGCTTCGCGCGTCACCGCGCGTGCATCAATCGGGTTGGAGGATTTCGCGTTCTCATCCATCAGAACAGTCAAGAGGTCCTGATCCAGCGAACCCCAATTCGCACCGATGCGGACGGCTTTGTCATGCTTGATCGCAAGCTCGATGATCGCAGAAAACTGCCGATCCTTCTTGTCTTTAAAGCCGACATTGCCCGGATTGATCCGGTATTTTGCCAGCGCTGTCGCGCAGGCCGGATGGTCGGCAAGCAGCTTGTGCCCGATGTAATGAAAATCGCCGATGAGCGGCACATGCACGCCAAGCTTGTCGAGCCGCTCACGAATGTGGGGGACCGCGGCAGCGGCCTCGTCCCGATCAACCGTAATGCGCACCAGCTCGGAGCCAGCACGCGCCAGCGCCGCAACCTGCTTGATCGTGCCCTCGATGTCGGCTGTGTCCGTGTTGGTCATGGACTGGACGACAATGGGCGCACCGCCACCAACCTGCACGGCGTGTTCGCCCTCGCCGACAAGAACGCCGACGGAGCGGTGGCGCGACATCGGGCCGGAGGCAACTTGGGGAAGGCACGTGTCAGGCCGAGCAGCCGGGTCTGCAACATCCAGTGACATCTTCACTCCCTCAGGATCACGATCAAACGCGTCTCACCCAGATTTACGCTAAAAGCGTCCGCGGGGTCGAGGCCATCCCACGACATGGATTTCAGATCTCACGCGGCCGCCTGGCATTGTGCGCATTCGCCTGCAAGTTCGATGACCCGGCTGCGCGCCCTGAAGCCGAGCCTCGACGAGGTGCTGTCCAGAGACTCCCGCATCTCTGCGGACGTTGCCTCGGACACAGCCCCGCAGGTGTCGCAGATAAGAAAGACGACAGGCTCGCTGGCCGCATGACCGTGGCGACAGGCTAGAAATGCATTCCGCGAGGCCAGGCGATGCACTAGGCCTTGGTCGACCAGATAATCGAGCGCGCGATAGACAGAGATCGGGGCTGGGCGCTTGGCGTTCGTTGAGGCCAGCTGATCGATCAGATCGTAGGCGCCTAGTGGCTTTTGGGTCGCGGTCAAGAGGTCGAGGATGCGTTGACGGGCGGGTGTCAGCCCGGCTGGCGCAAGGCACGTGTCGCCCGGACCATGGTCGTGTCCATGGTGGGTCTGCGAATGCGTGCCGTGATCGTGGTTGACCGTCATGGACCCAACATAAGGCGAACGCGAGCCAAGCGCGAGCCTGCCATGAGGCAGGCGTCAGAGGCTGCGGAGGTAACTTGCTGGTTTCTGCCCCAACACGCGCCAGGTACCTGCCAGACCGAGCACGATTGTGACCCCCAGTGCGATGGCCGCAGCGCCGAGCGCCGTGCCCCACAGGCCAACATAGCCATCGAGCTTCATGACGCGGGTGACGATGCCAAATGCGATGGCCTCGCCCGCCAGCACGCCGAAGAGGGCGGTGGCAAATCCCAACATAGCATATTCAAGGATCAGGGCTGCCAGCAGGCGCAAGCGCGTAGCGCCGAGCGTCTTCAGCACAACAGCGTCATAGAGCCGGGCCCGCTGCCCCGCCGCGAGCGCACCTGCCAGCACCAGCACGGAGGTCACCAGAGCCACGCTTGAGGCACCGCGAATGGCGAGCGCCAGCTGGCCGACGATGCCATTGATAGCATCCAGCGCATCCTTGACGCGCACCGAGGTCACGGCAGGAAAGGCCTTGGCCACATCGCGCAGCAAGTTAGCCTCCGTGGCATTATCTGCCGTTGTCGGGAATGTGGCCGTCGCCAGGATCGTGTGTGGCGCTCCGGCAAACGTGTTCGGCGAGAAAATGAACACGAAATTGATGCCAAGGTTCCGCCAATTGACCTTGCGCGTGTTCGCGATTTTCGCGCTCAGCGTGCGCCCCAGGACGTTCACGGTGACGCTATCGCCAATCTTCAGACCAAGGCCGTCTGCGGCCCCGGCCTCAACCGACACGAGCGGTGGACCTTTGTAGTCTGCGGGCCACCACGCGCCCTGTGTCAGCTCGGACCCGGCTGGTGGCGACTCAGCGTAAGTGATCCCGCGATCTCCCTCCAGCACCCAGGCAACATCGTCGCGCGCCTTGACCTGCTCGACGGGGACGTCATTCAGGCGCAGCACGCGCCCGCGCATCATCGGCACGCGGTCGATTTTCGCATTGGGTGCATGGGTCAGCAGAAACTCATCAAAGGCCGGCGCTTGCGTGCTCTGCACGTCGAGAAAGAAGAAGTTTGGCGTCTGGCCCGGCTGGGTGCGCCGCAAATCATTGCGGATGTTGCCATCGATCAAGGTGAGCGCAACGAGCAACGCGAGGCCAAGGCCAAGTGACAGCACGATGGCGGGTGTCAAGGCACCCGGCCGATGAATGTTGGCGAGAGCCAGCCGCAATTCGGTCCGGCGCGGATGCGGCAACCGGCGCGCAATTGCCATCACGCCCATCCCCACACCGCGCAGCAACACAAAGCCGATCAACGTCGCGACGAGATAGATCGCTGCAAGGCGACGATCAAACGACAGCAACAGAATGATCGCCATCAAGGCAAAAGCCGCCAGGATTGTCATCACGATGTAGCGACGACGCGGCCAGCCCGTGGGCACGCTGCGGTCATCTCGAAACAGGGCCGACACGGGCACATCGTGGGAGATGCCGAGCGGGATCAGCGAGAAACTCAAAGCAGTCAGCGCGCCATAAACAACGCCGGCTGCCAATTCGCCGGGGTAGACCGACGGGATGAGCGGAAACGGAATGATGGCACCAAAGGCCCAGGCCACGAAAAACGGGATGGCAGCGCCCAGTGCAAGGCCAATGACGATGCCAAGGGCTGCGATCATCATGACCTGCGTCAGCGAGATGGCAAACACGGCGCTGCCCGTCGCGCCAAGCGATTTCAGCGTGGCAAAATCGGCTCGCTTGCGATCCACGAAGACCTGCACCGCGTTGGCCACCCCGACACCGCCCACGATGAGCGACGTCAGGCCGACCAACGTCAGAAACTCGGCAAATTGCTCGAGGCCCTTGGAAAACTGCGGCGAGACATTGTCGCGGGTGCGGATTTCCCATCCGGCTTCCGGAAAGGCTGCCCGAGCGTCCAAGATTGTTCGCGCAACCCCCGCATCCGTGACGGGCGTGCCGTTGGCGGCATTCAGCGCCAGCCGATAGGTCCAGCGCACCAGAGAGCCCGGCTGGACAAGACCCGTGTCGGGCAAGGCCGCCTGCGCAAACATGACGCGCGGTCCAAACCCAAGGCCGGACGCGAGTTTATCAGGTTCAGAAACCAGGACTGCGCGAAGCTCGAAGGGTATGTCGCCGATGATCAGCTGATCGCCCGCCTTCAGGCTCAAGCGGTCTGCGAGTGCCTGGTCAGCAACAAGGCCCCAGACGCCCTTGACCTGTGCCAGCGCGGGCGCAAGTGGCCCGGCCGGGGCAAGCTCGGCAGTGCCGACGGTCGGATAATCCTCGCCCACGGACTTGATTTCAACGAGAGCGGACTCGCCGCCGGGGGTTCGTGCCATGGCCCGCAAATTGGCAACTTTTGAGAGCGCCCCATGCCCTTCAAGCCAGCTGCGCTCCGCCGGGGCAAGCTCCCGGTGGATGACGGAAAACGCCACGTCACCCCCCAAAATGCGACGTCCCTCCCGCGCCAGCCCGTCCGACAGCCCGCGCGCAATCGACCCGACGCCGACAATGGCTGCAACGCCCAGCGCGATGCACGCCAAAAAGATGCCGAAGCCACGGATGCCGCCACGCAAATCGCGGAGCGCCAAACGCAGTATAAATGGCACGCCAGACATGGACCACGGCGTTGGCGCGGCGGGCATCGACACAACGCTCATCAAAGTCTCCACGCTGTCGGGGGTGCACCGCAAGACGCCACCGTCCCGCTTTGAACGACGCTGTCTCTGCCTGCATACGAGGGTAGTTGGTGGACCGGATGTGAGAACGATCCACGCATTTGGCAAGCGGTCACTCCAACAGCCCGACCCGCAAACGCAGTGTGTTTACGATTTTTACAGTTTGCAGCAGCACTTAGCGCGATTTATGCATAAACTGCCTATGGTTGAGTAGCGTTTTGAGGTTGTTCATGCGGATCCCGTTGCTATCCATGCGTTCCCT
>CAIZGQ010000423.1 GCA_903932565.1 uncultured Hyphomicrobiales bacterium | reverse complement strand
CGCGAACCAGCACCGCCATCGAGGGATATGTGCCGCCGGTGATTTCGTGCAGCGCGATGTAATTGGTCACCGCCGGGCGCGGATCGCCGATGATGTTGTAGCCAGTGGCCTTGCCTTCAATAATCTTCGAAGCTTCGGTTGAAGCCTGAACAAACGACGGAAGATGACTTTCTGGCAAGGCGCGATTGAGCGCATAGGCTGTTGGCACTGTGCCGATCAGGATGAGCATGATGAGGCCCATGCCCTTTTGACCATCGTTCGAGCCATGCGCGAAAGATACGCCTGTGCAGGTCAAAACAAGCAAGCCACGGACCCACCACGGCGGCGGCGTGTTGCCCTTCGGCTCGGCGTAAAGTTCCGGCTTCTTGATGAGGAACTTCACGATCAGCAGCACGCAGGCTGAGAGCACAAAGCCGACCAGCGGCGAGAGCAGCAGCGCCCAGCCGATTTCCGTCGCCTTGCCCCAATCAACGCCCGAGGTACCATCGCGTCCACGATACAGCGCGTTTGCAATGCCAACGCCGATGATCGACCCGACCAATGTATGCGAACTGGAGGCCGGCAACCCAAGCCACCAGGTGCCAAGGTTCCAGATGATGGCGGCGATCAGCAGCGCGAACACCATCGCGAAACCGGCGCCCGAACCTACCTGCAGGATCAGCTCCACCGGCAGCAGCGACACGATGCCAAAGGCCACAGCGCCCGATGAGGTCAGCACGCCCAGAAAGTTGAAAAAGCCCGACCACACAACGGCGATCGGCGCGGGCATGGAGTGCGTGTAGATGACCGTCGCCACCGCATTGGCCGTGTCGTGAAAGCCATTCACAAACTCAAAGCCAAGCGCGATGAACAACGCAAGACCCAGCAGCAGATAAGGCAGCAGTGACGTCACCGTGGCGCCCGTCGCCTGAATGTCGGCGAAGATGCTGTAGGCCGTGAAGAAGAGCCCCGCTGCGATGACGCCGAGATATCCGAGGATCATCCCGATATGGGGCTTATGATCGAGCTGGACTGTTCGCGACGACGTTTCCGGCGTCGGAATTAGAGACGTATCCGCCTCTGAAGATGAAATCGATGTCATGTGGCTCCCCCTCGTGGAGCCCTTAACAAATCGCAGCCAGTTAACAGTCATATGACGATGCGTGGCAGCTCGATCACGGCGGGCCAGTCCCCACGCCGATCAGATGCTCAGATCGCCTTCAGAACTTGCCGCCGTATCCTGCGCCTTTTTAAACGGCACGTGCTCGGCATAATCCTCAATCTGCTCTTCCACCTGCTCGCGCTCGTGGACGAGAAACTCGCGCACAGCGCGCGCGAGACGCGGATCAGCGATCTGGTGGGCGGAATAAGTCGGCACCGGCTCATACCCGCGTGCCAGCTTATGCTCGCCCTGCGCGCCCGCCTCGACACGCGACAGGCCGCGCTCACAGGCAAATTCAATTGCCTGATAATAACAAAGCTCGAAATGCAAAAAGGGATGCTCTTCGATGCAGCCCCAGTTGCGGCCATACAAGGCGTCATCGCCGATAAAATTGATTGCACCGGCAATCATGCGGCCATTGCGCGAGGCCATCACCAAAAGGATACGATCCGCCATGCTCTGGCCGATCAGCGAATAGAACTTGCGCGTCAGGTAAGGCCGACCCCATTTGCGCGCGCCCGTATCGAGATAGAAATTGTAAAACGCATCCCAATGCGCCTCGGTAATTTGTGCGCCCGTTAGTTTCTCTATGCTGATGTCATTGGCCAACGCATCTTTGCGCTCGCGGCGGATCATCTTGCGCTTGCGTGATGCCAACTGCTCCAGAAAGCCGTCAAAGCTCCCGTAACCGCGATTGAAGAAATGAAATTGCTTGCCGGTGCGCTTCATGAACTCCGCGTCGCCCATCGCGTCCCATTCGGCTTTGGGGAGAAAATTGACGTGGATCGAGGAGGCGTTTGTTTTTTCCCGCACAGCCGCGAGGCCCGCGAGCAACGTCTCACGCGCCTCCGCCTCGACGTCTCCCGGCGCCACAAGCAATCGACGACCGGTGACGGGCGTGAAGGGAACGGCGCTCAGGAGCTTGGGATAATAATCACCGCCCGCGCGCTCGTAAGCCTCCGCCCACGACCAGTCGAACACATATTCGCCCATCGAGTGGGCCTTGAGATAGGCAGGTGCTGCGGCCACAAGTTTGCCCTGCGCATCTTCCACCAGCACATGCGCACCGCCCCAGCCGGACTTCGCGACAGCCGAACCCGACGCTTCGCACGCCAACAGAAACGCATGACTCAAGAAGGGATTGTAGCGCTCTTTCTGCGGATCATCTTGTGCCACAACCAAACCCGGCGGATTGGCGCACGCATCCCACGCGGCTGCATCGATGTCCGCCATCGACGGCACCAGACGAACACGAAGAGATGGACCTTTCATCGACATCTTCTGGATATTCCGTGTTGATGTTTTGAGATCGTTGCACTCATTTTCGCAAAAAGGCCAACCAGATCATCACAATTCGCGGCGGTGCCATTTTCCGTGCAATTGCGCATAGAACGGGACTGGTTTGTAGGGACGCATGTCTGCAGCAAGTCGATCTTCAAGTTCGTGCAGAATAATCTTGGTGATCAGCGGAAGTTCCAGGTTCATGGCTTCCACAAGACCAACCCATGCCAGCTCCACCAACTCACTGTCGGGACCAATCTTGCGATCAACCTGACCCACGATATGCGCGGCATCAATCGCAAAGAAAGCAGCATCATAGCGGCGAATGCGCCCAGGCGGTGTGATGGCGCGACCAATCAGATGCAACTCTTCCAGCAGCGGGTAGACGCCTTGCGCCGCAAACTCCGACCACGTCCCTGCGGGGGCGTTGTCCGGCGTGCCGAAATCGCGCGCACCAATCATGAAGCCGGTTTCTTCAAAGGTTTCGCGAATGCCCGCCAATGCAATGGCGCGCGCCCGCTGGCTTGTGCCGCCGGGGCGATGCTTCAAGAGCCGTGTCTCGACATGGGTGGGCAGCGCGCCGGCGGCAGGCATTCTGGCATCGCCCGGCTCAATACCGCCGCCCGGAAAAACAAACTTCCCCGGCAGAAATTTAACGGCCTTGTTGCGACGCCCCATCAGCAATTTTGGCGCAAGACCGGTGCGATCCACAATGATGAGCGTCGCGGCTGCTTTTGGACGCACGTTGGGATTACGCGCCGCGCCTTTCATGGGCGGTTCGCGATCATTCAGAATGCGGACGTATTTATCGTGAGGCGTATCGTGATCGTGGGTCAACGAGCCTCCGGCGCACGGCCATGCAGACCAGCTGTTTACAGCGCCGGTCCCGAACCTGATTTCGGCGTGACCGGAATGGCCGTCGCGAACCCGTGCATTCTGTTCGCCCACTGCAATCCGATCAAGGCCCCCTTGAAGCGCGGCAGGAGCGTCAGGCAGAGAACCAGCGACAGCAGCGGCCAGACGGCGATGTGCAGCCACAAGGGCAGGTTGTCATAGCTTTCTTCGACCGCCAGCATCGCTGCGCCAACCACGTGGCCCACGACCAGGATGGTGAAATAGGGTGGCGCGTCGTCGGCGCGCTGATGATGCATTTCCTCGTGACACACGGGACACGCATCGTTGACCTTCAGATACCGGGAAAACAATTTCCCTTCTCCGCAGGCCGGGCAATTGCCCATGAATCCTCGACGCATGGCGCGCCAGGCGTCACGATTTGTTGCGGACTCGGTTTTTGCTACCAATGGGGAAGCAGCAGCGACGTCGTCATAGCTGCGAGGGCTGACCATGGACATGCTCATTCTCCGACGCCGTTCCCAAACGTGTTGAACCGCGACTGGTCCTGAGATGACGATGAACGCCCGCCAGCGCCAGAAGACTTAAGGTCGCGGGCTCAACGCCCGGGCGAAGCGGAGCGGCCCCGGCCTCCCTTTTTTGGACCGGATTTGCCCTTAAAGCCGGTTTTGAAGCCAGGTTTTGCCCGAAATCCAGGGCTTGGGCTCGTTTTGGCGCCGATTCTTTCGCCTGCCTTGCGATTGCGCCCCGCACCGACAAGTTCAAAGCGCAGCGCACCTGCAAAGGGTGCGGCCTCGACAAGTTTCACCTCAACC
Organism: uncultured Hyphomicrobiales bacterium; assembly: GCA_903932565.1. Taxonomy (GTDB): domain Bacteria; phylum Pseudomonadota; class Alphaproteobacteria; order Rhizobiales; family Beijerinckiaceae; genus Terripilifer. Next base: position 436 of record CAIZGQ010000423.1, on the reverse strand, counting down.
ATGTCACCCAAACGATAGGCTTCGCCTGTCCGGTTGCCGATGAGGGCGCGCTGCGACTCTTCAAACCGGTAATAATCCGTGCCGATGGTCGCGGCCGGAATGAACCCATCGGCCCCCGTGTCTGCCAGCTTCACAAACAGGCCCGCCCGCGTCACGCCAGCGATGCGCCCGGTGAATTCCGCGCCCACCTGGTCAGCCAGCCACGTGGCGATCAGGCGGTCCGTTGTTTCGCGCTCGGCCGCCATCGCGCGCCGCTCAGCCGCTGAAATGCGCGCGGCGATTTCCGCCAGTTCCCCCGGTGCCATGTCCGGCAGGCCGTCTGACCCAAAGCCCAGGGCGCGGATCAAGGCGCGATGCACGATGAGGTCAGCGTAGCGGCGGATGGGCGACGTGAAATGCGCATAACGGCGCAGATGCAGGCCAAAATGCCCGTAAT
>CAIZGQ010000422.1 GCA_903932565.1 uncultured Hyphomicrobiales bacterium | reverse complement strand
CGGCCTATCTCTCGATTGTGCCAGTGCGGCGGATTTTCTTCTGCAGCAGCAGCACGCCGTACAGGAGTGCTTCTGCTGATGGCGGGCAGCCGGGCACATAGACATCAACCGGAACAATCCGATCGCAGCCACGCACCACAGCATAGGAATAGTGATAATAGCCGCCGCCATTGGCGCACGAGCCCATGGAGATGACGTAACGCGGCTCCGGCATCTGGTCGTAGACCTTGCGCAGAGCAGGTGCCATCTTGTTGGTGAGTGTGCCGGCCACGATCATCACATCGGACTGGCGCGGCGAGGCGCGTGGTGCAAACCCAAAGCGCTCCAGATCATAGCGCGGCATGGACGCCTGCATCATTTCGACCGCGCAGCAGGCAAGGCCAAACGTCATCCACATCAACGAGCCGGTGCGAGCCCAGTTGATGAGATCGTCCGTTGCCGTAACCAAAAACCCCTTGTCGGCCAGCTGATCGTTCAGCGCGCCGAAATAAGGATCATCGGCACCAATCGGCTTACCGGTGTTGGGGTCCAGAATGCCGCGGGGGGCCTGTGCGACGAGCGTTGGTTGCGTGTCCATCAATCCCACTCCAGCGCTCCCTTTTTCCATTCGTAGACAAACCCGACCGTCAGCACGCCCAGAAAGATGATCATCGACCAGAAGCCGAGATCGCTGACGTCCTTGAAGGTAACCGCCCACGGAAACAGGAATGCGACTTCCAGATCGAAAATGATGAAGAGAAGCGACACCAGATAAAAGCGCACATCAAACTTCATGCGGGCGTCGTCAAACGCGTTGAAGCCGCACTCATAGGCCGACAATTTCTCGGGATCGGGGTTCTGGTAGGCCACCAGAAACGGGGCCACAAGAAGCGCGACCGACACGAAGGCCGAGATGCCGATGAAGATGACAAGCGGAAGATAGTCGCTGAGGAGGCCCGACATGCTCGGATCCGTTGCTTGAGAACACCCTTGCGGGTGACGACTGATACACGTTCGCGGTGCGGCACGACACAGTCCCACGCCGTCGTTTCAACTGGCTGCCCCAACCCGGGCCCGCGGCCAGCCTCTACCAAGATTCGTCAGGATCACGCCAAGATATGCGCCCCTGCCACGATTGATGCCGAGCCCTTCGGCTTGACCATAATCACAAGATGCGCGGAGACCTACCGCAGTGCACCCCCGGGTGCAAGATCGAAGACCTGTCACACGTGCCTGACAGGCCCGCGTCACACGCATTGGACAGAGCCTGAAACAGACGCCCGGCGCAGCACTTGAGACAGGTCCGGCTTGCCTGAACCTTAGTGCCAGCCCACGGACGCCGCGAGCCCTCCACATATGGCGCCTGCCAGAAGGCACCACATGGGGTTGCGGCGGCTGAACGTCACATAGGCCGCCACGCCCACCGTAATCAGCACCGCCACCACGCCATCGTCCGCCGCCTGGGCCGCCACCACGCCGGAGGCTGTGTACAAGCCCACCACCAGCGGGCCGAGGCCCAGTTTGACGGCGGGAAACCAGGGCGCGTGGGAGAATCGCTCAAAGCCACGCCCCACAAAGAAGGCGAGCAACGTGGGCGGTGCGACCGCAGACAGGGTGACCACCAGCAGGCCCGCCAGCCCCGCAATGCGCCAGCCCATCATGCTGAAGGACAGCATGTTCGGCCCTGGCGCGATCTGCGCAATGGCGAAGATGCGGACGAAATCCGCATCACTCATCCAATGGTATTGATCAACCACAAGCTTGTGGACATCTGACAGAATCGACAGCGCCCCGCCGACCGAGAACAGCGACAGCCCGCCAAAGCCGATGGCCATGCGCAGAAAGGGCGAGTCTTCGCTCATCGGCGATGCCCCCAGATGGCGAGGCCGATAGAGGCGGGAATCATAATGCCCACGATGATCGGCAGCGGCACTTTGAGGAGTCCGAGCGCCACAAAGGACACGAGCCCGACGCCAATGTTGGTAAGCGTGGGGGCGACCGAGCGCCCCAGTCGCAGCCCCGTGCCGATGATGAGCCCGGCCGCCGCCGCACCGCCGCCCAGTGCCACCGCCTGCACCCAGGGCAGCGTGCCAAAATGGTCATAAAGAATGCCGAGCAACGCGATGATGCAAAGCGGGGCCAGCAGGATGCCGGCAAGCCCCGCCAGCGCACCGCGCACGCCCAGAAACCGGTCACCCAGAATCACCGAGGCATTGATGATATTGCCGCCCGGCAGCACCTGGCTGACCGCCATGAGAGCCATGTAGTCCTCAGGATTCATCCACCGGCGCTTGTCGATGATGATGTAACGGGCAGAGGCCCCCACTCCGCCAAAACCGTAAAGCCCGATTTCGAGGAAGCCGAGAAACAGGTCCAGAGCCCGAGCCGGCGGTGCGACGGGAGCGGTCGGAGCGCGAGAGGATGAGGCGGACCTTGATGAGTTAGACGATGGTGGCGCAGACGGCGAGGCCGCGTCCGGCACTGGCGAATCGGAAACCGGGACCGGCGAGGTCTGGTCCGGGGTCGACCCATGTGTTGAGGACGATTTATTCAAATCCGACACCAACCGCATCACCTCGCGTCGAAAGGACGGGCCGGGTGACGAAGTGGCGAGAGAGACGGGACTTGAACCCGCGACCTCCGGCGTGACAGGCCGGCGCTCTAACCAACTGAGCTACTCCCCCGCAGGGACATCCGGCTGCGCCGGTTGTTCGGAGAACGGTCGAATATGGCAGGGCGGCAGGTTAGTCAAGCGGGATGAGGGACTTCAACGCGCTTATGCGCATTTCCTGCCGCGCTCATTCGCAGGCCACTCTTCGGCACCGCCTAGACCCCGTTTGCCGGCTCCGATCTGCCTGACCTTCCGCTTGCGGCGAAGGCGGTCGATCAGCAGGATGATGGCCGGGTAGGTGTAAAGCGCGCCGACGCACGAGCGTCGCAAAGCCTTTGAAATTTAAAAACCCCTTGACCGAAGATTTTCCGTAGGTCCTCAAACGACTGCGGGCGCTTAGTTTAAAACACGTAGCACTTCATCATCTATGTTGAACCAACTCGCTTGGGCGATCCAAATTCCAACCAAATTTCAATTAATCCACGGCGTCTGTGTTCGGTTGTTTCCAATTTCGAAAAGTAAGCATCACCGCCTGTATGATTTCGACGGCCGATGCACCGATGCAGACACACCCAACACCAAATAAAAAGTGATCGTCTATGTTGCGGAATCCCTCATAAGCGAGCGATATCGTAACTAGAAACAAAAATCCAGTTGATCTAAGCCGCTTCATGTTCAGACCTCAACATCAAAAACTTCCAAAACCGCGTATGGTCTGCCGCTTTGACCCGCAATCTCAAGTAGAGACCTGATCCTCATCTTTTTGGATCAACTCATGGGCACGATCCAAGATCGCATCTCGAGTTAACTAATCAACCGGGTCGATGCCAGGCGGCTTCCAAATCTTAAAAGTGATCAACACTTCCTGTAAAATTGCAGCAGCCGCAAAACCAATCATGAAACATTCGCCTCCAAAGAAAATGTGATCGTCGATATTGCGGAATGCCGAGTGAGCCAACATTATCGTAAATAGAAATAAGAGCCCAGCTTTCTTAAACCGCTTCATGTTCAAACCTCATATTTAAAAATGTTCCAAGCCACTTAAATGGCGAAAACTTTTGACGCGCTATGTAAAGCAGCGACATGATCACCATCTTTTTGGATCAGATCATGAACACGCCCCAAGTTCGCATCACGAGTAAATTAATCAACCGGGTCGGCGCTAGGTTTTTTCAAACTGCGAATTGCGGGCAGGACCACTTGTTCAAATTGGCCAACCAACAAACCAATAATGAAACATCCATTTCCAAAACAGTATTGATCATCCATGTTGCGGAACGTCGAGATCAATTCCAATATTATCAGTAAAAACCACAACCCAGCGATCCTAAATTGCTTCATGCTTAAACTCCTGATTATAAAAAAATCCAAAATATGCCGTCGGGCTAAAACCCGTATGCCGTCAAAACAAAGTGCGCTTCATTGAAGCGCACGCACTAAAACATAAATGCGACTTGCGAAACTATAGCTCTGAGAAAAAATCGAAATGAGGAATAACCAGGTGAGGATGCGGATCGGCCGCATTCTCGACCCTCAATCCTGACTAAAACCGACTTCAAGCCTGAATATAAAACGGCAATGACCGTTATATTAAAATTTAAAGAATGTTCGACGTGACAATCGAATACTATAAATTCACACTCGCTACTCCGCCGCACTCGCACTCGGCCCCGCCACCACACCCCCCTCATTTCCCGCCACCTTGCGTTTGCGCCGCAACTTGTCGAGCAGCAGGAAGATGGCGGGCGTCGTGTAAAGAGTGAGGGCCTGTGAGAGCAGCAGGCCACCGACAATCGTGATGCCCAGCGGTCGGCGCAGTTCCGAGCCCGGCCCCGCGCCAAAGGCCAGCGGCAGCGCGCCAAACAAGGCCGCCAGCGTCGTCATCATGATCGGGCGGAAGCGCTCGATGGCGGCCTCGCGGATGGCCGCGCGCGCATCAAGCCCGCGCTCGCGCTCCGCCGAGATGGCAAAATCCACAAGCATGATGCCGTTCTTCTTCACAAGCCCGATGAGCAGGATCAGCCCGATCAGCGCAATCAACGTGAGATCGGCCCCCACGATGTTCAGCGCCAGCAGGGCACCCAGACAAGCGGACGGGAGCGTCGAGATGATCGTCAGTGGGTGGATGAGGCTTTCATACAGCACACCCAGAATGATGTAGACGGCGAGCAGCGCAATGAGCAGCAACGGCCCCTGCCCGGAAGAGCTTTCCTGCGAATTCTTGGCGTCACCGGCAAATTCCCCGCGAATGGATTCCGGCAGATGCAGGCTTGCGATTGTGGCTTCGAGCGCATTGTCGGCGGTTTCTTCCGGCACGTTCAGCGCCGCGTCATAGGTAATCGTGATCGCGGGAAACTGCCCCTGATGATTGATCGTGAGGGGGGCGGTGCCGCGCTCAACGCGGGCCACGGATGTGAGTGGCACCTGCACGCCACCGGTGCCGGGCACATAGATGCCGGCAAGGTCGCTCGGGTCGCGGCTACGGGCGGGCGGCGTCTCCAGCACCACGCGATATTGGTTGCGCCCGCCGTAGATGGTGGAAACCTGCGGCTGGCCGAAGGCGTCATTCAGCGCGGCGTCAATCGCGGCAATCGACACGCCGAGGCGCGAGGCGACGGGACGGTCGATGACGATGTTGGCCTGCAACCCCTGCGCGTTGCGATCGCTCGACACATCGACCAGTTCGGGCCGCAGTTTCAGGGCCGCCACGGCCGTCCGCGCGGATGTATCAAGCTCGTTGAAGTCCGGGCCAAACAATGTGTACTGGAAACGCGATTTGCCTTGCCGTGCGCCGCCGCGAAGATCGCCCACGGGTGTGAGAAACACCTGAATTCCAGCCACAAGATCGAGTTTCTTGCGGATGCGCGCGATGACCGCAAAGCCGCTTTCGCTGCGCTCGGGTGCGGGCTTCAGCACCACATACATACGGCCCTGATAGACGGACGAGCCATTGCCGACAAAGGACGCGGTCGACTGTACGGCCGGATCATCCGCAATGATATCAGTGGCGCGCCGCTGCAGCAGCGTCATCGCCGGAAAGGAGACATCTGGCGAAGCTTCGGCAAAGCCAAATAGCAGAGCCGAATCATCCTGCGGCAGAAACCCCTTTGGTGTCTGGCGGAAGAGCTGCACCGTGGCGGCAATCGTCATCACCAGGATCAGCGCCATGAACCAGGGATGATCGAGCGCACCACCTAGTGTGCGCTCATATTTCTCCAAAAGCCACGACAGCACACCCTCAACCTTGCGGTCGAGCCATGTCTGGCGACCGGTCTCGGCCTTCACAAAATGCGCACAGATCATCGGCGTAACACTGAGCGAAACAACGGTCGAGATCGAAATCGCAAACACCAGCGTCATCGAGAATTCGCGAAACAGCCGACCCGGAATGCCCGACAGGAACAGCAGCGGAATGAAGGCTGCCACCAGCGACAGGCTGATCGAAATCACGGTGAACGAGATTTGCCTCGCACCAGCAATCGCGGCTTCCATTCGCCCGAGGCCTGCCTCGCGATTGCGCTGCACGTTTTCAATCATCACAATCGCATCATCGACGACAAAACCGACCGCGATCGTCAGGGCCATGAGCGACAGATTGTCGACGGAATAGCGCGCGACCCACATGGCGACAAAGGTGCCAGCCAGCGCCAGCGGCACCGTGACACCGGCTGCAAGCGTCGGCGCAGCGCGGCGCAAAAACAAAAACACGACCAGCATCACAAGGCCGATGGAGATGGCCAGCGTCTTCTTGATGTCGCCGACAGAGGCGCGGATCGTCTCTGTGCGATCGGACATGATGTGAATGTCGACGCCCGCGGGCACCAAGCGCTTGATGATCGGGATCTGTGCCTTCACGCTATCCACCGTCGAAATGACGTTGGCGTCAGGCAGTTTTGTGATGTTGAGGATGACGGCGGGGCGGTGATCAAACCAGCCGGCCGCGCGCGTGTTGCGCACACCGCGCACAATCTCAGCGACATCGCCCAAGTGCACCATTGAGCCATTGGCATTGCGCAGCACGAGCCGCT
>CAIZGQ010000421.1 GCA_903932565.1 uncultured Hyphomicrobiales bacterium | reverse complement strand
CTCACAGGGGGAGTTCAGTAGCTGATAAATGATAGATAAAAAAACAGGGTTGCGAAGTGGCGGGCCCGTCACGGTGGGCTGCTGCCGGTTCCAGATCGGGGAGAAGGTCCTGGGGAAGGTCTGAACAGCGGGTCGTAACCAGACGCGATAGGAATGATGGAATTCTTTCGAAGCGCATTTCCGCCGATCTCGTCATCTGAACGCCTCCAAACGCGTCGCGGGGGCCGGTTTGCCGGCGGTTTACGCCAGCTTTCTGGATTCCGGACGGAATCATCCCACCGCTATCAGCCGCTGCCTCACCATCCACAGGTTCGACAGCGCGAACAGCGTATTCAACTTGGCAGCATTCTTCGGCAAGCCACGGTAGCGCGCCTTCGTGAATCCGAACTGCTGCTTGATGACGCGGAACGGGTGCTCGACTTTGGCGCGCACACTCGCCTTGAGCTTCTCGATCTTGTCGAGCATCTCGCCAAGCTGGCTCTTCTTGTCCAGCCAGCTGCGCTTGCCGGGCTCCATGGCAATGTGCCACCGGATTTCCATGCCTTGCATTTCCTCCCGCTTCGCGACACCACGATAGCCGGAGTCGCCCCAGGCGACTTCGTCGCCGTCGCGCAGCAGCGCGTGGGCCTGCGTGACATCAGACACGTTCGCCGGCGTCGTCAACACTGTGTGGACCAGGCCAGATTCCGCATCGACGCCGATGTGCGCCTTCATTCCAAATTTCCACTCATTGCCCTTCTTGGTCTGGTGCATGTCGGGGTCGCGCTCACCCGCACCGTTCTTCGACGTCCCCCCGGTTTCAGTAGCACTCAGCTTTGGATTCCGTGGGTAATGTAGCTGCTTTTTCGGCGAGCTGTTTGGCGTAGGCGGCGGGCGTCAGCCCGCCCAATGCTTTCTTTGGTCTTTCCTCGTTGTATTCCCGACGCCAAGTCTCGATCACGCTTCTGGCGTGCGCCATGCTGGTGAACCAGTGTTCGTTCAGGCACTCGTCCCGGAACCGGCCATTGAACGATTCGATGTAGGCGTTCTGGTTCGGCTTTCCTGGTTCGATCAGCGCGAGCTTGATGCCGCGCCGGTGCGCCCAGGTCAGCATCGCTCGACCGCAGAACTCTTTTCCGTTGTCCGTCCTGATCACGTGCGGCAACCCCCGCACCATCGCAAGTCTGTCGAGCAACCTGGTCAGCAGTTGCCCGCCGATGGCGCGCTCCGGAATGACGGCTACCGCTTCGTGCGTGGCATCGTCGACCACCGTCAGGTTCTTGATCACCCTGCCTTCCGCCGTCCGATCGAAGACGAAATCCATCGACCAAACCTGATTGGCCGCTTGCGGCCGCAGGAGCGGTTGCCGATCGCCTACCGGGATCTTCTTGCGCTTGCGCCTCCTTACCTGCAGACGCGCCTCGGCATACAGCCGGTCGACGCGCTTGTGGTTGGCCAGCACGCCCGCCTGGCGCAGCTTCAGGTAAATCATTCCTGAGCCATACCGGCGGTGCCGATGAGCCAGGGCCACAATCTGATCTCGCAGCGAGACATTCCGGTCCGGCGCGGGCTGATAACGCAGCGAACTCGGGCTCATGCCAATGACGCAAAGGGCGCGCCGCTCGCTCAGGCCGCGGCTGCAGATGTAGCGCACCAGCTCCCGCCGTGCCGGTGCGCTTACCACTTTTTTCGCAGAGCTTCACGCGTGACCTCGTTTTCGAGGATGGACTCAGCCAGCAGCTTCTTCAGTCGCGCATTCTCGACCTCCAGATCCTTCAGTCGCTTGGCGTCCGGCACGCTCATGCCACCGAACTTGTTCCGCCAAAGGTAAAAGCTTGCTTCGGAAAAACCATGCTGCCGGCACAAATCCTTAAGTGGGATGCCGGCATCGGCCTCGCGCAGGAAGCCAATTATTTGCTCTTCGGTGTACCGCTT
>CAIZGQ010000420.1 GCA_903932565.1 uncultured Hyphomicrobiales bacterium | reverse complement strand
TCGCTGCTGCTGTGCGCGGGTGAAGCCAACATGCGCTTTTGTCTGCCGCATGCCCGCGTGATGGTGCATCAGCCCTCCGGCGGCTTCCAGGGCCAGGCGTCTGATATCCTTCGCCATGCGGAAGACATCATGAAGATCAAGCGCCGCTTGAACGAGATCTACGTGAAGCACACGGGTCGCGACTACGACATGATCGAGAACACGCTGGATCGCGATCACTTCATGTCCGCCCAGGAAGCCAAGGATTTTGGCATCGTCGACCAGGTGCTTGAGAAGCGCCCGGAAGAAGCCAAAGCCTGATTTGGCTGGACGATGACGAACAAGCCAACGGTCCAAGTTTGCGGATCGTTGGCACCATCGACAAGGGTTGACAGCGTACTTATGTTGCAAGAGCGTGACGGTTCGGGCTGCCGCGAGCCCGAAACACCTGCCTTGTCTTGAGAGCGTACTGGTCCCAGGGTTGCATTGCCGGTCTGGTGGATGTGGCCACAGGCTATCCGGGGTCAAGCATGGCGTGGGGTGGAAGGGCGTTTGACGCGCCCTTCAGTATGTAAACCGAGGTGCGGGCTGGCAGACATCAGGGTTTGTTAGGACGCCGCCGTTAACCTGCAGTTGGTTCCAACCTGCAAGATATGCAGCCGGGACCCGACGGAGAACAGCATGACGAAAGATACCCGCGGAGATTCGAAGAACACGCTCTATTGCTCGTTCTGCGGCAAGAGCCAGCACGAAGTCCGCAAGCTGATCGCCGGACCAACCGTTTTCATCTGCGATGAATGCGTCGAACTTTGCATGGACATCATCCGCGAGGAGAACAAGTCTTCGCTGGTGAAGAGCCGCGATGGGATTCCGACCCCGCGCGAAATCTGCAAGGTGCTCGACGATTATGTCATCGGCCAGAACCCCGCCAAGCGGGTGCTCTCGGTGGCGGTCCACAATCATTACAAGCGCCTCAACCATGCGACCAAGCACAGCGATGTGGAGCTCGCAAAGTCCAACATCCTGCTGATCGGTCCGACCGGCTCCGGCAAGACGCTGCTTGCGCAGACATTGGCGCGCATTCTCGATGTGCCCTTCACGATGGCTGACGCCACGACCCTGACCGAAGCCGGTTACGTGGGTGAGGACGTGGAGAACATCATCCTCAAGTTGCTGCAGGCGTCCGACTACAACGTCGAACGCGCCCAGCGCGGCATCGTTTATATCGACGAAATCGACAAGATTTCCCGCAAGTCGGACAATCCGTCGATCACGCGCGATGTGTCGGGCGAAGGCGTCCAGCAGGCCTTGTTGAAGATCATGGAAGGAACAGTTGCCTCCGTGCCCCCGCAGGGTGGTCGCAAGCATCCCCAGCAGGAATTCCTGCAGGTGGATACAACCAACATCCTGTTCATTTGCGGTGGTGCGTTTGCCGGCCTTGAGAAGATTATCTCTGGTCGCGGCAAGGGCACGTCGATCGGTTTTGCGGCAACCGTTCAGTCACCTGACGAGCGTCGCACGGGTCAGATCCTGCGCCAGGTGGAACCGGAAGATCTGCTGAAATTCGGCCTCATCCCGGAATTCGTTGGCCGACTGCCGGTCATCGCGACGCTGGAAGATCTGGACGAGGCAGCCCTCAAGACCATCCTGACCGAGCCCAAGAACGCATTGGTCAAGCAGTACCAGCGCCTGTTCGAGATGGAGAACACCGAGCTGACGTTCCAGGATGAAGCGCTCGATGTGGTCGCCAAGAAGGCGATCGAACGTCGCACCGGTGCGCGCGGATTGCGCTCCATCATGGAGAGCATCCTGCTGGACACGATGTTCGACCTGCCGGGCCTCGATGGCGTCGAGCAGGTCGTGATCGGCCCCGAAGTGGTCGATGGCAAGGCTCGTCCGCTCTACATCTATTCCGAGCGGGCCGAGAAGGGTACTGCCTGATCCAGGTCGCGAGTATTGCGAGGGCTTTGGCGACTTGTCGCTAAAGCTCTCTTTCAGCCCTATTTTTCAATTTTTATACGGAATGCCTCGCCCAAGCTCCATGGGTTGATATGGCTGCTTGTCCCGGCGCATTCGTGCTCTGTCACCGGGTTTTGTCCAGAGGGAGTTCATGGACCACCCGGCGTCAAAACTGCTGCGTTGCGACGCGCTTTTTGGCAGAAATCCCGTCTTGAAAGCCGTGGCGCAAGTGTCCATCTCTTGATCAACCGGCGCACCCAAGAC
>CAIZGQ010000419.1 GCA_903932565.1 uncultured Hyphomicrobiales bacterium | reverse complement strand
CCTGCCTCCAACGAGTAATCTAAAATCCTGTATTGGTTCAACAGCGGCTGCTGCGCTTGGGTTGACCTGAAGCCGAATCTGGTCTGGCGCCGTGAGGCCGATCTCTGTCAGCTTGAGAACGAGTACAATCTGTCTGGTCGAAAAAGCGTTCGCTTCTTGGCAAATCTCCGCTATCACTAGGGGGAAAAGACCAAAAAACGAACATTAAATCTGGACCACCTCTGCCGGGTCACCGCAATAATCATGTTCGTCGCAGTTTGATATTAAGATGATCGCCAAGATGTTTGCATTGAGGACTCCAACAATGAAAAAGAATTGGAAGAAGAAATTACATGTTGCTGCCGTTGGTGGTGCTCTGGCGCTCCAAGGTCTTCTTGTGATCACCGAAACTGCGACAGCAGCCGAAACTTACGTGATTCCCGTTGTGCTTCCTCTCAGCGGGAATGCTGCGTTTCTCGGTCAAGGCGAACGCGATGCTTTGAAGATACAGGCCGATTTGATCAATGCCCGGGGTGACTTAAAGGGGACCGAACTTCAGTACAAGTTTTATGATGACCAATCGAGCCCGCAGGTGGCCGTTCAGTTGGCCAATCAGATTGTGGCGGATCATCCAGCCATCGTGATCGGTTCCGGCCTTGTTGCCATGTGTAACGCGATGACGCCAATCTTTGCCAACGGGCCGGTGCAATACTGCCTGTCCCCAGGCGTCCATCCACCTGAAGGCTCATTAGTCTTCTCGGCGTTTGTCTCCACCCACGATGCAGCGATTGCCCTTATCCGTTATTATCGCGGTCGCGGTTTCACCAAGCTCGGCATGATCACGTCGACCGATGCGAGCGGTCAGGATGGTGCGCGAGGTTTCAACGAGGCGATCGCGATGCCTGAGAACAAAGGTCTCGAATTTGTCGCGTCCGTCAAGTTTGCGCCGGCAGATGTGAGTGTGGCCGCGCAGGTTGAAGAGGTGCGCACATCTGGTGCAGAAGCTCTCATCGTTTGGACGAGCGGCGCGCCCTTCGGCACGGTTTTAAAAAGCATTGCGCAGACAGGTCTTGGCATTCCGGTTGCGACGACGGATGCAAACATGACCTTTGCGCAAATGCAGCAATACGCGGCGTTCATGCCAAAAGAAGCACTCTTCATGTCAACGCAATGGTCAAGCCAACCAGGATCGAAGGATCTTGATCCAGCTGTTCTGGCGGCTCAAAAGGATATGAATGACAGCTACAAAGCCGCCGGCATGAAACCTGACGTTGCATCCGCGCACGCCTGGGACACTGGACTCCTTGTCATCAAGGCACTTCAGGAATTTGGTATCTCTGCGACCGGGGAGCAGATCAGGACAAGTATTAGCAAGACGGTTGGTTGGAGGGGCGTCAATGGAATTTATGATTTTGTGGCCATGCCACAACGTGGGTTGAATGTGTCCCAGGCTGTAGTCACGCGGTGGAAATCCGACAGCAAAACTTGGGATCTGGTCAGCAAGCCTGGGGGCGACCTTATCGGATCAGCAAGGTGAATTAAAACCTCATTTAAGTTGAGGTGTTTGGTCCTGACGTTATGATTGTCGCGCAGTACGGGTGAGAAATCCCATTGCTGCAGTTGCAAGGAGCAGGGGGAGGGCCAGTCGTATGGTCCGGCCCTGATGAGGTGATCCAAGTCATATGGGAATTCATCGGTGGCCTGAAGCGCTTGGGTTTGGTGGTCCACCTTGATCGCTAGTTTTCGGCGGCTATTTTGCTCTGCGCTTTTGGCGAAGAGCCTGCCAGCAAAAGATATTTTGCCGGCGATTTGGCGCAGGTGGACGTCTGCGATGGCGAGGTCGAGAGTTGTCGAGGTTCTCGTTGATTCAAGATTTAAATCTGGCTTCCCTATCACCAAGATCGCTCTATATCCCGCCTTTATCTTTCTTTTTGGGTTTGGAACAGAATCCAATATAGCGCTCGTGTTTCTGGCGTGCCTGTTTCCACTGCGGTTCACTTTCATGCGGGCATCCTGTCAACGCCAAAGGTGCTGACAGGGGCGGCGGAGAACATGGGCGCGTCGCGCCTCGCCATCTTTTTCAGAGTGCTGTTGCCTGCGACCCTCCCAATGATTTTCACGGTCATTCGCATTGCTCTTCCAGTGGCGCTGATCATCACGATTGTCACGGAGATCATCGGTGAGAGCCAAGGCCTGGCTTATTTTGTGATGTTGCCGCAGCGTCTTATGAATATGCCCGAGACCTCGCAGTGTTCGTGCTGATTGCGTTCATCGGGTTTGTAAGGAACCGACTGCTTCTGATGACGCGGCACCGTAGCATCTTCTGGCGCAGTCTCTCACGTGCGGACCGATTCGCGCGGATGGCTCGAACCGAACGGTGTATTTGGTTTGTGCCTTAGTGGTTCCGTCCACGGTTCCACGGGGTAAGTTTCTTTTCTGCCCATTGCAGACAGCTGTTGAGAACGATGCTGAGGATCGCGAGAGTTACAATCGGCACAAACACGAAATTGATTTTGAAGGTGTTGCCGTAATTTGTCAGCATGTACCCAAGACCCGAAAGAGCCGTGAACATTTCCGCTACAACGACGCCAACTAGCGCACGACCAAGGCCGATTCGAATGCCCGACACGATGAAGGGGATCGCCGCCGGCAGGACGACCATGCGGATGATGGCCCACCGGTTTGAGGCAAAAGCACGTGCCGTGTCGAGATAGGAAAACGGAATGTTCTGCACACCGGTTTGTGCGCTGATGACCATTGAGAAAAAACTAACCAGCCATGTCAGGAAGACTTTGGCTTCGTATCCAAGTCCAAGCCAAATGATTACGACAGGCACGAGCGCCACTGTTGGCATGGCATTCATCGCGTTCACATAGGGATCAAGAAATCTGCTGAGTGTTTTCGATGTCCCCATGGCAACGCCGACAATCACGCCCGTGACGGCAGCAAGACCAAATCCAACCGACAGCACACTCAATGTCTGGCGCAACTGCGTCCACAATTCCCCCGTGCGACTTGTTTCGGCGAATGCCGCGACAATAGCCGAGGGCGGCGGCAGGAACATCGGTGGGATCACAGTGCGGCAAGCTATCTCCCACAACAGGAGCACGCCAAGATGCAGCGTAACGTCGGGGAGGCGCTTGCGCCAATAAGTCAGCATCGCACGCTCACAAATCCATCTCACGTGACAGAAGAGACCACAGATGCTCCCGCAGATCTGCAAATTCGCGGCTGCCACGGATCACATCGGCCTGCCGCGGCCGTTGCAGGGGAACAATCACTTCTTCCACGATGCGACCCGGCTTGGTACCAAACACAAGAATGCGGTCGGAAAAGTAGATTGCTTCATCCATGTTGTGGGTAACGAAAAGGGTTGTCTTTGGAGTTCGCGCCAGAATGTCTGCTATGTCCCGCTGCAGACGCTCGCGCGTGATTGCGTCCAGAGCCCCGAACGGCTCGTCCATCAGCAGAATATCTGGATTGAGACTGAGGGCACGCGCGATGCCGACGCGTTGCTGCATGCCGCCGGAAATCTCGTGCGGATAGTGCTTTTCAAAGCCATTGAGTCCCACAAGGCTGACCATCTTACGCACAACGTCCTGACGGGCGCTGCGGTCATCCCCGCGCACTTCCAGGCCGTAGCCGATGTTGTCTGCGACAGTCCGCCATGGAAACAGGTTGAAGTGCTGAAACACAAACGCGCGATCATGAGCTGGCGCGTTGATCTTTTTGTCGCGACTGAAAATTGTTCCCGATGTTGGCGTATCAAGACCATGCATGATGCGCAGCAACGTTGTCTTGCCGCAGCCGCTGGGGCCGATGAGTGATATGAACTCGCCCGGTTTTGCATCAAAGCTGATGTCTTTCAAAACCGGAAAGCCCATTGCTCCTGTTGCGTCAGGAAACGCTTTGCAGATGCGTTTTACCGAAAGCCCGGCAACCATCAGGTCAGATCCATGGCGCGCAGGTCATTCCGCAATCGGCCCACCAAGACGGCGCAGGGCTTCTGCCTGGTATTTGAAATCAGCCCATTGATCCAGTGGAACTGGCACCTCAATGGCTTTGTTCTGCACGGAGGTGTCGAGAGCTGCATCGAGCCGCTCTTTTGTCATGCCTCCATTCACGCCCCAGCCTTTGAGAGCAAACAATTGATCGTATGCGTCTTCCGCCTGCGCGCGGTCGACACTCGCGTATTTCATGAACACGTTGATGGAGCCATCGCGGTCCGCCATCAGATACCGACAGGCTTCAATGATGGACTGAACGATACGCGTTACTTTTTCCGGGTTCTTGTCGATATCGTCCTTGCGAACAAGCAAGAGCTCGTGGGGATAGAGCGGCATGACGTCAGCGACGCGCGCCAGAACATGGATATTCTTGTTGTCTCGCGCTTCAACATAGGTCGCGATGTCCATCACAGCGCCCTTCACACGATCGGCCATGAGGGCAAAGAGCCGGTCTTTGCTGCTGCCCACGGACAGCCACTGGATATCTGTTTTTGTCAGGCCGCTTTTTGCCAGGAATGGGAAGGTGACGTATTGCGACAGCGCACTCGGGCGCGAAATCGCAAACGGCTTGCCCTTAAAATCAGTGAAGGACGTGATCTCCTGGCGCGCGACGATCACATAAGACAGCTTGGCCGCCGGGGCTGAGACAGCACGCACGCCATAACCGGATTTCGTGGCATTCAAAATGCCTTCCACATCGGTCGCGGTGACATCTGCCTGACCCGAGACGACAGCCTGCGTTGCCAGAGGGCCACCTTTGAGCTGAATGAATTCGGAAACGATTAGGCCGTTCTTTTTAAAGATCCCCAATTCGTAGGCGATTTGCAGATAGAGATTATGGAAAGAGGGCGGCGTCTCGGGCGTGGCAACCTTGATCGCGTACTCTTCCGCTTGCGAAGCGTGACCCTGCACCAGAAGCAGGCTCACGCACAGCAGGGCAGTTCGCAGCAAGTTTGAAACGGCAGATCTGGCGAACATCATGCTGGCGGCCCCGGATGATTTGCGGCGTCACCATCCTCCACAAAAGGCCAAATATCGACAAGCCATTTTGAAGGTATTTTCAGGAAATAGACGTGTTTATCT
>CAIZGQ010000418.1 GCA_903932565.1 uncultured Hyphomicrobiales bacterium | reverse complement strand
TGTGCTCGCCAACGACACCGACATTCTTTTGATGGACGAGCCCTTCGGTGCACTGGATGCGCTGACCCGCAGCAAGCTGCAGGAAGAGCTGATCGAAATTTGGAAGGCGACAAAACTCACAGTCATTTTTGTGACCCATTCCGTGGAAGAGGCCGTGCTGCTCGCCGACCAGGTCGTGGTGATGAGCGCTGGACCGGGTCGTATCGATTGCCAGATCAAGATCGATTTGCCGCGACCGCGCGATGTGTCGTCGCCAGAGTTCAATGCATTGCGTCGTGACGTCACCCGCAAGCTGACCAGCCATGTGACCGGCGACCGTTCGCTCGGTGCGACAGCGGATTCATGAATGTGACTCATATCAATGAGGTCACCACGGCTGCCAAGCCGATCTATCGCGGCATGGATCGCGCAACCCTTGATGCCGCCTATAACAATAGCGCCGCCGTGATTGACAGCCCGCAATGGCTGGACAATTGGAAGCGCCGAAGCGAGGCCTCGCGCAATATGCCGGGCGCAGAGCTTGACGTGCCCTATGCGCCCCGCGCACGCACGCGGTTTGATTATTTCCCAAGCGGCACAGAGCACGCACCGCTGTTTGTTTTTATTCACGGAGGCTATTGGCAGCGCAATGCCAAGGAGCTTTTCTCGTTTTTGTCGGAAGGCCCACGGCATCACGGCATCGACGTTGTGATGCTGGGCTACACCTTGGCACCAGACGCGAGCCTGACGCAGATCGTGGCTGAAATCCAACAGGCTTTGTCGCATCTGGAACAACATGCCGGCGACTTTGGATTTGACGCATCCCGGATGCACGTGGGCGGCTGGTCCGCAGGCGGGCATCTGGCGGCACTTGCAGGCCGATGGCCGCACGTGAAAAGCAGCCTCTGCATCAGCGGTATTTTTGATCTCGAGCCCATCTCGTTGAGTTATCTCAACGAAGCGCTTCAGCTAACGCGCGACGAAATCCAGGCTTTAAGTCCGTTGTCGCATTTACCGACGCGCACCGCGCCACACTGTCTTGCTGTTGGCGGTGACGAATTGAGCGAATTGCAACGACAAAGTGCGGATTATACTGCAGCTGCGGTCCGCCAAAATTTATCCATCAAGCTGAAGACACTGCCGGGGCACAATCACTTTTCCATCCTGGACGAACTTGCCAACCCGGATGGAGCCCTGACCCGCGAGCTCGTCAAACTTGTTTTCGGCTGACGTCCGCGCGGCGTTATGTATGGGCAAATTGAAAGCTGCAGCCCACGTGCCCAACGCCGTCCCGTATGATGCGTATCAAGGCCGCAAAACGTCGCTGACGGCCGCCGCCACGCGAAACAAATTATCTCCACGTGGCATGTAAGTTGCTACCCAGCTTATATGCAGATTACTCCCGCACAGCTCAGCGTTCGCAACGTCAGAAAATCCTTCGCCGGCAAGGCAGGGGACGTCTGCGTGCTCGACGATCTCTCCTTCGATATCAAGGAGCGTGATTTCGTCAGCATCATCGGCCCCTCAGGCTGTGGCAAAACGACGATTTTCAACATCATTGCTGGCCTGTTGGAGCCCGATTCCGGCTCGCTCCAGTTCCGCGGCGAGGAGGTTGAGAGCCTGCGCGGACGTGTCGGCTACATGATGCAGAAAGACTTGCTATTTCCCTGGCGCACGGTACTGGGCAACGTTTTGCTCGGCCTTGAGACGCGCGGTGTTGATCGTGCCGAGGCGGAAGACAAGGCGCGCGAATATCTGAAAGATTTTGGCCTCGCGGGATTTGAAAACGCCTATCCCAAAACCTTGTCCGGCGGCATGCGCCAGCGCGTCGCCTTGATCCGCACGCTGATCATGGACCCGGACATTCTCCTGCTCGATGAGCCCTTCTCTGCGCTTGATTATCAAACCCGCCTTTATCTGGAAGGCGTTTTGAAGGATGCCGTCGAGACGTATCACAAGACCGTCATTCTTGTGACCCATGACATCGACGAAGCGGTTGCATTATCAAAGCGTGTTGTCGTGCTGAGCGGGCGACCAGCCCGCGTTAAAATTGTGCACGATATCGAAATTGATGCGCCCTCCCCCATCGCGGCGCGCAGCGATAACCGCTTCTCCGGCTATTTCCATGCGCTTTGCGCAGAACTCGACATCCAGACCGAGAAAACATCTTGACCATCACCATGCCCGATACCGTTCCCATGGCGAAGCGGCGCGCACTGCGCCGCAAGCAAGGGTCTCGTTTTGATACCCCGCTGGGTCGCGCTGTGCTGCAATCCCTCGCTGTTCTGGTGTTTTTTGCACTTTGGGAGTTCGGTGTTCGTCTGGGCTGGATTTCCGCCTTTCTGGTTGGCGCGCCCTCTGGAATTTTTGCCTACGCAGCTAAAATCATCGCCAGCGGCGAATTGATCTCCGACACCTGGTACACCTTCTTTGAAGCCATTCTGGGCTTCATCATCGGCACCATTTTCGGATCGCTCCTCGGCCTTGCTCTCTGGTATTCCGTTTTTGTGGCGCGCCTTGTTGAGCCTTTCATCGTCGCTATCAACAGCGTGCCAAAAATCGCGCTCGCGCCCATTGTCGTGCTGTGGTTTGGCACAGGGCTCATTTCCAAAGTGGCGTTGTCGGTATCTCTCACGGCCATCGTGGCGCTCATTGCGGCCTATCAAGCTGCCAAGGACGCAGATCCTGATTTGCAATCCTTGCTAGTCTCCATGGGTGCCGACAAGCACCAGGTGTTCTTCAAAGCCGTTGTGCCGTCGACGTTGCCATCCATGATTGCAACATTCCGCATCAACATTGGCTTTGGACTTGTGGGCGCTGTGGTGGGTGAATTTATCTCGTCGCAGCACGGACTCGGCCACATGATTTATACGGCCTCCAGTCTTTATGATCTCAACACCGTTTGGGTCGGGCTGTTCACGCTGATGATCATGGGGTTCGTGCTGTATTACGTGATCGAAATCATCGAGCGCACGATTCTGCCGTGGAAACAGGCCAGCACGGTGCAGCAGGTTCAAGTTTAAGTCCAACCGCACAATTATGGAGATGTCTGATGTCATTGTTGATGCGCCGGTCCGGTGCTGCTGCCCTGATTGCCATGTTGCTGGCCTCGCCCGCACTGGCGGAAAACAAGAAAGCGATTGTCTCGCAAGCTTTCCAATCGATGTTGTACTTGCCGCTGTATGTGGCCATTGATGAAGGCTTCTTTACCCAACAGGGTCTTGACGTCACAAAAGAAACAGCTGGCGCGCCGAGCGTTGCGCTGTCCGCGGTGATCTCCGGCAGCGCGCAATTTTCAATCCATGGACCCGAGTGGACCGCGATTGCAGCGTCGAAAGGTGGTCCTGTTGGCATCATCGCCAATGTGGTCAACGGCGCGGCTGTGTGGATCGCCACGGCCCCGGATTACAAGTTCGATGGCATCAAAAGCATCAAGGGCCAAAAGGTCGTCACGGGCCTGATGCCGACAACAAGCACGTCACTGTTTATCAAGTTGCTCAAGGAAAATGGGCTTGATGCGAAGACCGATGTCGAGATGATCCAGGTTGCCATCGGCTCGGAGCCGGGCCCGTTTGTCGCCAAGCAGGCTGACATCGCTGTGATGTACGAGCCCGGTCTTGACCAGGCCGTTGCAAAAGGCATGAAGGTTGTTCTCGCCTTCCCAAAACTCTATGGCGCTTATGCCTTCTCCGCTGTGACCGCACGCAACGATGTCGATCCCGATACGGCGCAGCGCATGGTCAACGGTATGGAAATGGCGATGCGCTTCATGGCGAAGAATGAAGCCAAGACGGTCGAAATCGCGAAGAAGGAATTTCCGTCGCTCGAACCCGCCGTGGTGGAGGCAGCCGTCAAGCGGATGCTGGCAGACGGGGTCTATCCGCCAAGCGTCGATATCACTGCCGATGCGCTGAAGGTTTCCATGGATACACAGATTGCACTCGGCAATCTTTCGGCACAGCCTGATTACAAAGCGTTTGTGGTCAAGAAGTACATAGAACCAGCACTGGCGTTGAAATAGTCCAGTGACGATTCGGTTTCATACGCGATTCGTGTCAGCTCCTGAGCAAAGAGCCTGACACCTTTGGCGACACGTGATGGCTGAAAATTTTCCAGCCATCACCTTCATGCCGATACACATGCGTGAGCCGGAAGACGTATGGCGTCGGCGCGTCATCCAGGGTGAAGGCAATCGTTGCCGCTGCGCTGATGATATCCGCGCCTATGGCGACCGAAGTAATATCGCTGAACTTGGCTTCAGCTGATCGCACACTTGGAAAGAACGCGCTGAAATAAGCGTGAACACCCTCATCACCTTTGAAGAGGGAGGGCGTTGCGCCGTAAAACAAGGCGTCCTTTGAATACAGCGCCACTATCTCGTCCGCATTGCGCGTTGCAAAGCTTGTCGCCCATTTTGCCATGAGGCTGGCGACAATCTCATCAGTCGGTGAGGAAGGCGTCACGTGCAACTCCGCAGGTCTTGAAAATCAGATGAGATCAGCCCGTGATTGCGTGAAGCCTGTCACACGCCCACGGCGTCCCGCTCACTGACGGAAAAATCCGTTCTCGTTCATCACCTGCGTCATCCGCGCCGACGCAATGAAATCCATCAGCTTGTGGGCACCTTCTGGATTGGGGGATGACGACGCCATGCCATAAGCGAACGATGTCGTATCGCGCGGGTCCAGAGGAACAAGCCGCACAGCTTCCACATTCTTGAGTTCGGCCACTTCGCAAGTCAGCGCAATGCCGATGTCCGCATTGCCTTCGTTGACTGGGACGCCACCCGCAGCCGGCTTGACGATCATCGCCTTCTTTTGCAGCTCCTCTTCCATCCCTTGCGATTTGACTATGTCGAAAAAGAAAATGCCCGTGCTCGCACCAGTCGCCGGATCGGTGTAGGAAATTTTATTGACTTGCTTGACGAGCGCACCAACAGCAGCGGGCGTTGAAACATCCGGTGCCTTGGTGCCTTTTTTGTAAATCACAACCGTATGGGCAACACCCATTGGCTTGCCTTCAGCCACCAGCTTCTGCTCGGCAAAATCCTTGAGGGCCGCAGCACTGGACAAGGTTACATCGAAAACCTCCCCGCCCTTCACGCGCTTGCTGACATCCGCGGGTCCGCCATAAACGACCACAAGATGTTCGCCCGTCATGCGCTCAAACTCGGGTGCGATTTCCTTCATCACGGTCGGCCATGCCAAAGTTGCAATGACCTTGATGTCCCCGGCGCGGGCAGGTGCTGACGCAGCTGCAACCGCAATGACCAAACCCAAGCCTGTTGTGAATTTACCGAGCATGTCATCTCCCCCGCGTTTATGTTGCTTATGGGGTCAGAACAACAAATGTTTTGCCCGCTGTCCATAGACTTCGCAAAATGAACGAAGATCCTCAAGCGTCAGCACTGCCATCGCGATGAGCATCACGACCCTGCTTTCCGCGATGACTTCTTTTATGGAATAATAAAGCTGCAACCTTAAAAACAGCGGGGACGAGGTCATGGCGGAAACTACGGCTGATCCGGCGGCGATGGACGCCAGCACCGACGCCAACAAAAATGCCAAGATCAACCTGTTCAATCTCATCTGGTGCGCTTTGGCCATCGGCGTCATGGTCGGTGCGATCTGGCTCGACAACAGGTGGCTGCTGAACTTCATCCATGTGATGGCGGGCGTGCTGTGGACCGGGAAGTGGACGTAGTCGGTGATCTTCTGGCCGGTCGTCGGATTACTGAACATCTCGATGACGAGCGTCTCTCCGTCGCGGACAGTCTGAGGGCTGGGATACCCTGGCA
>CAIZGQ010000417.1 GCA_903932565.1 uncultured Hyphomicrobiales bacterium | reverse complement strand
ATGACCGCTACTTCTACGCCGGTTGTCGCGAAGCGTTGCATACCGGCCATCGGAGGTCAAGATGCCCGCTTACGAGCGAGCACCGGACCTGGGCCGCGCTGCGCCGTAAGCCGACCCATTTTTACCAAGCCGACCCATTGCGGGTATGCGTGACCGCGAAAAGCGGACCCGAAATCTGTGAAAGCGGTCATAGCAATTAGTCCAAGCGGCTCCTCGCTATGCCGAATACCTTAGGGTGATGCCTTTAAGTACTTGTCAAACCATTCAACCGTTCGTCGAATGGAATCGATCTGATTTTCCCGCTTCTCAAATCCGTGACCTTCGTTGGCGTAGTAATGAACATCGACCGTCTTGCCATCGTTCTGTAGAAGGTCAACAACCTGCATTGCCTCCCCTTTTGGCACCCGCGGGTCGTTATCGCCCTGCAGAACAAGCAGCGGCGCCTTGATGTGGTGGATAAACGTTATGGGGGATGCATTTTCGTAGGACTTCCTATCCTTCTCCGGGTCCCCAAGCAGGGTCTTCTCGTATTCCTGCAACTGGGGATCCGAAGTCTTGAGCATCGTGTACCAATTGATGATGCCGTACATCTCCACTGCCGCTGCCCAGATATCTGGCGTCTTGCTGACGGCCATCAGTGTCATGAATCCACCGTAGGAGCCTCCCGTGATTCCGATCCTCTTTGGGTCGACGTAGCCGGTGTCTTCCAAAAACTTGGTGGCGTATACCTCGTCCTGCAGGTCGCCTCCCCCAAGGTCCTGATAGTTGGCCCGCTGAAATTCCATGCCGTATCCTGTTGAGCCACGAACATTCGGTGCGATACAGATATAGCCGCGCGATACCAGGGCAGCAATATATGGTGCCCAATTATCCTGCACTTGCCCAGTGGGTCCCCCATGAGGAAGAACCAGCGCCGGATTGCCCCGGTTGCGCTGCAGGTTGAAGGGAACCCACATCAAAGCACTTATCATCTTCCCATCGAACGTCCTGTAATGGACCAATTTCGACTCTGGCATGACCGCTGACGAGAGGCTTGCAACTGCCGACTGAGTAAGCTGCGTTGGTCGACGCGCGGTGATGTCATAAATCCAGAGGTCAGCTGGTTGCACCGAGCCCTCGTGGGAAACCAACAGGCGATCCCCCGATGGTGAAAAGGAACTCGGATAGGCGGGGAATCCGTTGACGCCGGCGGCAAGCGGCACTTTTTCGGATTTCAGGCTCACAACGTCCACCAGGTACGCGTCGCTCATACCGTCAGAATCCAAAGTATAGGAAAAGGATTTCCCGTCGGGAGCGAAGTCGCCGGAGGAGGCCTCCCATTGAGTATCCGTTACCCAGGTGCGCTTACCAGTTGCCACATCGAGCAGCGCGATATTCTGGAATCCGCCCTTTTCGTTGGAAGTCATCAACAGCGTCTTTCCGTCCGGCGACAACGACGATGCAATGTTCAACACCTTCCCCTTGTGCGGCGTGAGGTTGGTCACCTTCCCGCTGGGGACATCGACCCGGTACACATCTGCATCCGTAAAACTGATGTCATATCGATTTGCGTAGACGGTCCTTCCGTCGGAGCTCCAGGCAACGGACGCCCAAGATTGCTCGTGGGACGTCTCGCGCGTCAGGTTGGTTACGCGTCGTGTTTCCCAATCGAGAATCGCGACGTCATAGGAGGTTCCATCCTTTGGCTTAATGTTGAGCGCAATCGACTTGCCGTCGGGCGACCAGCGCGGTGATTCCTCACGCACGTCCGGCGTGTTTGTAAGGTTCGTCAACTCGCCGCCCTCGCTGGGAATGGCGAATACATCCCAAACCTCATTACCCGCGACATCCTGCTGGAACAGGATCCACTTTCCATCTGGGGACCAGGTTCCTGCTGTTTGCCGCTCATCGGACTGCGTCAACTGAATCGGCCAGCCCCCGATGGATTTGACCTTCCATAGGTTCAATCGGCCGGACATGTCCATGGTAAAAAGAATTTCCCTTCCGTCAGGAGACCACGAGGCACTTGAGACTGAGCGGGTGAAATAGAGGTCATCGATAGGGACCGGCCGCGCCCTGGAATTTACTGGGGAGTCGACCGCGCGCGGATCCGTGACTTGCCGTTCTGCGGGACCACGAACCTGCGCCGACGCCAACATTGGAATCACCAGAAAGAGGACGGTTGCCGCGCGCCAGACCTGCTTTTTCATCGTGATCTCCCCTTTGCATTCGATTCTTCGGTTCCGCTATCTAACCAGTAGTCAATGGCCGATGAAGGTGTCGATCGTCATCATGCGGATTCAAGCTGGCGATGTGTTTTCTTAGGCGGGTCGATTGAAGTGAATTGGTGATCCGTCGCCCGGACTGGCATAACTGTACGAAAATGGCCGCTTTCGGGATCATGCGCAGCATTTTCTCTCTACTTCTGCTTATGGCCGATAGTGCGCAAGCCCGATGTCCGCCTCGCTTCGCCCCATACGTCGGCTTTATGTAGGTTAGCGACCAATCGAATGCTTGGCTACTGTCGGTTGCGGGAGACTCAAGGTCTTTT
>CAIZGQ010000416.1 GCA_903932565.1 uncultured Hyphomicrobiales bacterium | reverse complement strand
GCTGGTGCGCTCTGACACGCTCTGGGGTGGACTGCCGCGGCCGAGCGTCGAGTCGATCGACGATCTTCTGGTGTATGCGGCCCTTGGCGTCGTGGTGGGTGGGCGCGTCGGCTATGTGCTGTTCTACAATCTGCCGTTCTACATCGAGCACCCAGACGAGATCATCGCGGTCTGGAAGGGTGGCATGTCGTTCCATGGCGGGCTTGCGGGCGCCGCCCTTGGCATCTGGCTCTTTGCACGCCGTGTCAAAGTTCCCTTTGCGTCCGTGGCAGATCTTGCCGCCGCTGCCGTCCCCATTGGAATTTTTCTGGGACGGCTCGCCAACTTCATCAAGCCGGAACTCTGGGGTCGGCCAACCGATGTGCCATGGGCCATGGTGTTTCCCGGGGCCGGGCCTGACCCTCGCCATCCAAGCCAATTGTATGAGGCGGGCCTTGAAGGTCTGGCGCTGTTCGTCGTTCTCTGGTTCGTCGTGCGCAGCGGTGGGCTGCGTCGACCGGGTCTGGTGACAGGCGTGTTTGCCGTTGGGTATGGGTTTGCCCGCATCGCCTGCGAATTCTTTCGCGAGCCCGATCCGCAACTTGGCTTTCTGTTTGGCGGCGCGACCATGGGCATGCTGCTGTCCCTGCCCATCATTCTCGTTGGGCTGTTTTTCATTTTCGCATCCAGGCGTCAGGCTGCGGCGTTGGACGCGACTGCATGAGCCGCACGCAAGCTCACAACCTTGGTGCGCGACTTCGCGACCTGATTGCCAGCGAAGGCCCGATGCCGCTGGAGCATTTCATGGCACACGCGCTGGGTGATCCCGCGCAGGGCTATTACATGACCCGCGATCCGCTGGGCGCGGCGGGCGATTTCATCACCGCACCCGAAATTTCCCAGATGTTTGGGGAACTTCTCGGCCTTTGGGCGGCAGAGTCCTGGGCGCAGATGGGGGCGCCGCAGGTCGTGCATCTCGTCGAGCTTGGTCCGGGACGTGGGACGCTGATGGCTGATGCGCTGCGCGCCGCCAAGGTCGCGCCCAAATTTCTGGCGGCGATTGATGTGCATCTTGTCGAGACAAGCCCCGTGCTGCGCGACAGCCAGCGGCGATTGCTGGAGGGAACCGGCGTCAATGTTGCGTGGCATGAGACCCTGTCGGACTTGCCAAATGGCCCACTGATCGTCATGGCAAACGAATTTTTTGACGCGCTGCCGGTGCGCCACTACGTGCGCATGCCTACAGGCTGGCATGAACGCATGGTGGGGCTTGGGGCGGACAACGCATTGGTGTTTGGCGTCGCGGCACAATCCGAGCCCTCCATCGTCACGGAGGCGCCGCAAGGTGCCGTTTTGGAAGTTGCAGCCGTTGGCCATCGCACCATGCAAGAGCTTTCCGCGCGGATCGCGGCGCAGGGCGGTGCTGCGCTGGTCATTGATTATGGCTATGCGCAGAGCCGCGTCGGCGAGACGCTGCAGGCTTTAAAGGCCCACAAGGCGGTCGAGCCGCTGGCCGAGCCGGGCGAGGCTGACCTCACGACGCATGTGGATTTTTCCGCTCTAGCGCGCGCCGCGCACCGCGCCGGCTTGCAGGCCTTCGGCCCTGTCGGGCAGGGCGAGTTTCTGCACAGGCTTGGCATCGAAGCACGCGCCACAAGCTTGAAGCGTCGCGCCACGCCCGAGCAGGCCGCTGCCATCGATCTTGCGCTGGCGCGGCTGACACGGCGCTCGCCGGAGCCAGGGGCAGGGGCAGAGCCAGCCCCCGGCATGGGAAGTCTGTTCAAGGTCTTGTGCGTGGCCCCGCAGAGCCTTGGCGTGCCGGCCGGATTTCGGCCAGATGAGATGATCGGGAGTTG
>CAIZGQ010000415.1 GCA_903932565.1 uncultured Hyphomicrobiales bacterium | reverse complement strand
TGGCGATGGTAAGGCAGCGGCGATGCGCCTGCGCTTGACGGAGGCCGACACCTCGACCATGGTCCGCCCATGGCGAACACGTTTCGCCCCAATTTCCTGATTTGCAGCTAGCCTTGATGCTGGCTGGTGCCGTCCTGTTCTGACATTGGAGCGACGCCCCGGCCACTTGAGGCTGAAGGGTATGTATGTCGCTGAAGCTCTACAACACACTGACCCGCACCAAGGATGTGTTCACGCCCATCGATGCGGCACGCGTACGCATTTATGTCTGCGGCCCGACGGTTTATGACTTTGCCCATATCGGCAACGCACGACCGCTGATTGTCTTTGACGTGCTCTACCGTCTGCTGCGCCATGTCTATGGCGCGCCGCACGTCACATATGTTCGCAACATCACTGACGTTGACGACAAGATCAACGCGCGCGCGGCCGAGCGCGGCATCACGATCCGTGAACTGACCGAAGACACCAACAAGGTCTTTCAAGCCGATGTGACGGCCCTTGGCTGCCTGCCACCCGACGTGCAGCCGCGCGCCACCGAGCACATCGCCGAGATGCGCGACATCATCGAGCGGCTGGTGAAAGGCGGCTTTGCCTATGTCGCCGACGAGCATGTGCTGTTCTCCCCCGCCGCGATGGATGCAGCCAGTGGCGGCCTGCCTCGCTATGGCGCGCTCGCCAACCGTTCGCTCGATGAGATGATCGCAGGCGCGCGTGTCGATGTTGCGCCCTATAAGCGCGACGCGACCGACTTTGTCTTGTGGAAGCCCTCAAAAGACTCCGAGCCCGGCTGGGCCTCGCCCTGCGGGATCGCAACCAACGGCCGCCCCGGCTGGCACATCGAATGCTCGGCCATGAGCTGGAAGCATCTGGGCCAGACCTTCGATATTCACGGCGGCGGCATCGATCTCGTCTTCCCGCATCACGAGAACGAAATCGCACAAACCTGCTGCGCCTTTGAACAACCCCGCATGGCCAATGTGTGGATGCACAACGGCTTCCTGCAGGTCGAAGGCGAGAAAATGTCCAAGTCCCTGGGCAATTTCATCACGATCCATGAATTGCTGAAACAATATGAAGGTTCTGTTCTGCGATTGAACATGTTGAGAACCCATTACCGAGAACCAATCGATTGGAAATCATTAGAGTTGGAAAGAGCGAACCGAGAACTGGCAGATTGGGCCGACACGATCGACAAATCGGGGCTGGGTGAAAATCTTGAGGCAGCTCAAATAGAGGCACTGCAAGAGGCGCGAATTGATAGTGTCCTGGTAAAAGCGCTTTCAGATGATCTGAACACGCCCCTCGCGATTGCACGGTTGAGCCAACTCGCCCAAACGGCGAAGCATTCTCGGGACGCGGCAAAAACGTTCTTGGCCAATTTAACGTTTCTGGGATTAGACAAGAACATAGACAAGCCTGGGTATTTTTATGAGAGCTTCACAGCGAGTATGTTTGAAAGTGGTCCGCGAGTTCAACTTGGTTCGCCAGAACACAAGAAAATCCTCTCTTATAGGGCGCTTACTGCAAACGGATTTATACAAAGCGCTTCTATAATACATAGAGACCTCTCACTTAGAGGTATTTATATTTCCTTGAATGATAAAGGCGTTTTGCATGTCGGCAACGAGACAAGTGCCGATTTCAAGCGGCGAGTGCAAGAAAAAATCGACGCCCGCATTGCCGCCCGCAAGGCAAAGGATTTTAAAGAATCCGATCGCATTCGCGATGAATTGGATAAAATGGGCATCCAGATCATGGATCGCAAAGACGCGAACGGAGAGATCACAACCGATTGGAACGTGAAAAGCTGATAAACACCCTCATCCGCCCTTAT
>CAIZGQ010000414.1 GCA_903932565.1 uncultured Hyphomicrobiales bacterium | reverse complement strand
TCAGCCATGATTTTGTCGAGGCTGCCCTCATTCGCAGATCAGGATACGCGGTCTACATGCTGCCAACGCTTGGCGGCAGTTTTGAAGAAAGCCCGCCATCGCTGATTGATCTGGCTGCGCGCGACCGTCGCTGGTGTCAGGGCAATCTGCAGCATGTGCGGATTCTGGCCACCAAGGGGCTGACATTTCCAACGCGCCAGCATTTTGCCACCGGCATCATGGGTTATGTCGCCTCGCCGTTCTGGATGGCGCAATTGCTGGTTGGTATCGCGCTCGTGCTGCAGGCGGCCTACATCCGGCCGGAATATTTCACCAACGAGTTTCGCCTGTTCCCCGCCTGGCCGCGCTTTGACGCGGCCCGGTCGCTGGAATTGTTCGGCGTCACCATGGCTGTGCTGCTGGCGCCGAAACTGTTCGGGCTCATCATCGCGATTGTGCAGGGACAGACCCGGCGTGGCAGCGGTGGCATGATCCGTCTCATCGCCTCGACGCTGCTGGAAGTGCTGATGTCGTCGTTGATCGCGCCCATCATGATGGTCATCCAGACGGGGTCCGTCGCACAGATTGTTCTGGGCCGTGACACCGGCTGGAACCCGCAGCGCCGCGATGACGGCTCCATTCCCCTCAGCGACATCATTCGCCGCCATCGCTCCCATGTCGCTCTCGGCGTTGTCACGTTGACCGCAGGCCTCCTGATCTCGCCATCGCTCGCGGCCTGGATGTCCCCCACCATCGCGGGTCTTATTCTGGCGGTCGCGATTTCGTGGGCCAGCGGCCAACTCGGCATCGGCTTGTGGCTGAAAAGGTTTGGGCTGCTGCTGACGCCGGAAGAAACCACGCCGCCCCCGATTGCGGTGCGTGCCAACGCTTTGACGGCGCAACTCGCCGCGCTGGGCGAGGACGAGGGCGACGCGTTGCGCGCCATGCACGCAGATCCCGCACTTCGCACGGCCCATGACGCCTTCATTCCGAGCCCGCCGCCGCGCCAGCGCGGCGATATTGATCCTGAGCGCGCGCTGGCCGAAGCCAAGCTCAACGATGCCCAGAGCATTGATGACGCCATTGCGTGGCTGAAGCCCAAGGAACGGATGGTCGTGTTGCACGACCGCGCGCTCATTGATCTTCTCGCCCGGCTGCCTGCAGAAGCGCCCTGATCCCAGGGCTGCATGAACGCTTGCAGGTACCGCCGCGTGCCCCACATGCAGATCAGGCGCCCATATTGCCACGTCGTCACGCGCGGCGCGCCGTGCTACATTTTGACATCATGCAGGAACAGTTCATGGCTCAGGGTCAGTCCGCGCGGGTAATTGACTTCGACCCGTCCGACCGCATCTTCGCCCGCATCCGTGAGGAAGCGGACGAGGCGATCCACAGGGAGCCAGAGCTCGGTGGTTTTCTTCAATATAGCGTGCTCAACCACGCCACCCTGGCCTCCGCCGTTGTGCATCGCCTCTCAGCGCGCCTTGGACATCAGGAAGTTGCGGGCGACCTGATCCGTCAGACCTATGCCGATGTCATCAGCCGAAACCCGTCGATCACGGAGGCCTTTCGGGCCGATTTGATTGCTGTGGCCGACCGCGACCCGGCCTGCATGCGGATGATCGAGCCCCTGCTCTATTTCAAGGGCTTCCACGCCATCCAGACCCATCGCCTCGCGCATGCGCTCTGGCACGAGGGGCGCAAGGATTTCGCGCTCTATCTGCAAAGCCGCTCGTCTGAAATCTTCCAGACGGACATTCATCCGGCTGCGCAAATCGGCAAGGGCATCTTTCTCGACCACGCCACGGGCCTTGTGGTTGGCTCCACGGCCGTGATCGAAGATGATGTGTCGATGCTCCATGCGGTGACACTGGGCGGCACAGGCAACGAGCGCGGCGACCGGCATCCCAAAATCCGCCGGGGCGTGCTGATTGGTGCAGGCGCCAAGATCATCGGCAATATCGAGGTCGGCCAGTGTGCCCGCGTCGCGGCCGGCTCGGTGGTTCTGGCACCCGTGCCGCGCAACAAGACGGTTGCCGGTGTGCCTGCCCGCGTCGTGGGCGATTCTGGCTGCGCCGAGCCCGCCCGGAGCATGGATCAGATCCTTGCTGAGAAGATCATCCCCGAGGGCTGATTGCTGCCGATTGGGGGCATGGAGAAGCCGCACGCAAAAGCCTGTGCGAAAGCTCGGGGGTTAACGCCCGTTAATCGTGCTGGAAGCTGCCTCTTGAGGCTTGGTTACCCGTGTCGATCTTAGCGTAACGGCATGTCAGCCCGCCGGATTCGCTTGTGTCGCACGCGCCCCATCCCCCTCACCCTCGCCGGCCTGCGCGTGAAAAGGTAGACCCGCTGCTCCGGGCGGCGCGCGTGTCTCACGCCTGGATGATTGCATTGACGCTGTTCAGCGCGATGACCATTGTTGCCACGCTGTTTACGGATATGCCGCGGCCCTCCCCGTACGTGACGACGCTGTCAATTGGCAAAAGGCCAACTAAATAAAATTCAATTGCAGCATGTGAATCCCGTGCTCAACTTGATGTGGAGCGTGAACGCGACTCACGGCTGTGCGCGCCACGTGCCACAAAGGCGGCTCGGAGCAGATGCGGTGTCGCTGAAGCTCAGATATGTTCCCGAAAGGGTGAGGATCAGTTAGGTATGTCCGCCGTTGAGACCATGGGTTCCCGCCTTCAACTCGTTGCCAATGGTGCCGAGCCGTCCTACCGCGTGCCGCCTCACAATGTTGAAGCCGAACAGGCGCTGCTGGGCGCGATCCTTGTCAACAATGATGCATTTGACCGCGTCTCCGATTTTTTGAAGCCCGAGCATTTCTCCGAAGAGTTGCATCGGCGCACGTTTGAGGTGGCGGCCCAACTCATTCGCGCTGGCAAGATCGCAACGCCCATCACGCTGAAAACATTTCTCGGCGATCACGATCTGGGCGGCATCACGGTCCCGCAATATCTTGCGCGCCTCGCGTCTGAGGCGACCACCGTCATCAATGCCGAGGATTACGGCCGCACGATCTATGATCTTGCCACCCGCCGCAGCCTGATTGGCATTGGCGAGGACATCGTCAACACGGCTTACGACTCGCCGGTCGATGCGATCCCGCGCATGCAGATCGAGGAAGCGGAACGTCGGCTTTACGAGATCGCCGAACAGGGCCGTTACGACGGCGGCTTCCTGCGCTTTGCCGATGCGCTGACCCATGCTGTCGACATGGCGGCCAAGGCTTATGAGCGCGACGGCAATCTGTCGGGCATCGCGACCGGCATGAGCGATCTCGACCATAAGATGGGCGGCCTGCAATCATCCGATTTGATCATCATCGCGGGTCGTCCCGGCATGGGCAAAACCGCGCTGGCCACGAACATCGCCTTCAATATCGCCAAGGCTTATAAAGCGAGCATCAAGCCGGATGGGTCAACGGAGACACTCAACGGCGGGGTCGTTGGCTTCTTCTCGCTCGAAATGTCGTCGGAGCAGCTCGCCACGCGTATCATCGCCGAGCAATC
>CAIZGQ010000413.1 GCA_903932565.1 uncultured Hyphomicrobiales bacterium | reverse complement strand
GATGCCAGCCGCGAGGCAGATCTCGAGATGCTCTTCGACAATCTTGCGGGCGACGTCGCCGACATTCTTGTAGCCGACGCCGGTGTAATACGGGCCCTGCGGTGCGGGGTAACCGTTTTCCGGGAAGCCGAGCGGACGACCGTCCTTGTAAAAGAAATATTCCTGCTCGAAGCCAAACCAGGCGCCTGCATCATCAAGAATAGTTGCACGCTTGTTGGAGGGGTGAGGTGTGACGCCATCGGGCATCATCACTTCGCACATCACCAGCGCGCCGTTCTTGCGCTCGCTGTCGGGATAGATCGCGACGGGCTTCAGAACGCAGTCGGAACTATGACCTTCGGCCTGCATTGTTGAACTGCCGTCGAAGCCCCAAAGCGGAAGCTGCTCGAGCGTCGGGAAGCTGTCGAACTCCTTGATCTGCGTCTTGCCACGCAGGTTCGGAACAGGGGTGTACCCGTCGAGCCAGATGTACTCGAGTTTGTATTTGGTCATGAGCGTCCTTTCATGAATTAACGCGCGTCAAGCAACCAGGGAATTCCACGCGGACACTGGGGTCGAAGCGGTAAGAGCATGAGTTATGCCAGTTCGGCACGGGTAGAAGCCCCTACGGAACGGCAAGGCGACGGGCCAAAAAGTCTACAAATTGCACAAATTTCAGACAAAGTGCGTTTTTCCTGCCGCAAGAGAGGAAAATGGACTGAAAACCTGCTATTCTAGATTTTCTGAAATTGGGGGAAATGAAGCTAGGAGTCGCAAATGAACGAGAAATTTCACGCAGAATCCGCAAAAATCTATCCGTTTCCGAAGAGAATTGGCGAAAACACCGCCGAAAATCGCAAAAATGCGATTTTGACGTCAAAGTCTGGACTGCCCAAATTTACGGCAACTGACTTTGGAAGTGGCTGGTATCACGACGCCGCCATGCAGGCTGAAAACCCGCGAAAGCCTCTGGGCTAAACAGGTCAGTCATCTACAAGTCCTCAAATTTACAAGGGCTTGTCGTCGACCGCGCGCGTCAGCTCTTGTCAGGTCCCAAAGATCGACCAGCCCGTGCTGCGCGTGAGCATTTCGAGGGCAATTCGCCCAAGGTGCGAGTTGCCGGACCGATCAAGCCCGGGTGCCCAAACGGCAATCGAGGCCTTGCCTGGCGCGATGGCGATGATGCCACCGCCCACGCCGCTTTTGCCGGGCAGACCCACGCGGTAAGCAAACTCTCCTGAGCCATCGTAATGGCCGCAGGTCAGCATCAGCGCGTTGATGCGGCGCGCGCGCTCGGCAGAGACGACTGAGAGATCCGTCGCCGGATGGCGGCCGGAATGCGCCAGATACCGACCTGCCATGGCCAATTGCCGACAGGACATCGCAATCGCGCAATGGTGGAAGTAGACACCAAGTGTGAAGTCGACGTCGTTTTCCACCACCCCAAACGACTTCATGTAATTGGCCAGGGCCGTGTTGCGGAACCCCGTCCGCTTTTCAGATTCAGCCACGGCCTTGTCGATGGTGATGGTCGGGTCGTCGGCCAGAAACTGGATGAAGCGCAGAATCTGCCCCAGGGCCTCGCGCGGCTGATGGCCCGTCACCAGCACGTCGGTCACCGCGATGGCACCCGCATTGATGAACGGGTTGCGCGGCACACCGCGTTCGCGCTCCAGCTGGACGATGGAATTGAACGGATTGCCGGACGGCTCGCGCCCGACGCGCCGCCACAACCGGTCCCCGACAATGCCCAGCGCCAGCGTCAGCGTGAAGACCTTCGAGATGCTCTGGATGGAAAACGGCACATCGGCATCACCAGCAGCATGCACGTTGCCATCATAATCAATGATTGCGATGCCAAACTGGTTGGGATTGATGCCAGCAAGCTCCGGGATGTAGTCGGCGACCTTGCCGCGATCCGACCGGTTTGCGAGATCGTGAGCTATATGCGTCACGATCGCATCAAGATTGATCGCAGCCATGGTCAGGCAAACTCCGTGACACTCTTTGGATATGAAGCGGGAGGTGCCGCGACAAAATGCCGAGCAAGTTTTGTTCCCGCCTTTGCTGCACGCGTCAGGACTATTTGTTTCATATCGCGCAACGTATTAGCCTTTGGGCTAGAGCGGGTCGCGTCGGTGGGACACGGCCCGACTACGCCCAATGACACAGCCTGTCTGATAGCACCGGGGTTTCGCCTTGAATATTCATGCCGTCGAGTCGCAAGCGTCCAAAGAGTTCGGTGAGCGCCACGGGCAGTCCCAGTCCCAGCATGGCGCTGACCCCCGTCTGGTTCTGGGTCGTGGACTGTACACGGATGACGAAACCCTGCCGGGGCAGGTTTATGCAGCGTTTCTGCGCTCGCCGATCGGAAGCGGCCACATCAAGTCCATCGACACGTCCGCGCTTGAGGGCGTGCCCGGCGTGCTTGGGATCTTCACCGCAAAGGACATTGCAAAAGCGGGCTGGGGATCGTTCGACCATGCGATGCCCCCGCCAGGCATGACGCCCGCAGCGTTCCGCGTGCCCTCGCTCCCGATCTTTGCAAGTGATCGCGTCGTCCATATCGGCCAGCTGATCGCCATGGTCGTGGCGCAGACGCGTGCGCAGGCGGAAGCCGCATGTGATCTGATCGTTGTTGACCTTGAAGCAACGCCTGCCGTGGTTGATGTCGAGGCGGCATTGCAGCCCGATGCACCGCAGCTGTGGGACTTCTTGCCCGGCAATGTTGCCTATGCGTGGCGCGCGGGAGACCTTGCCGCAACACAGGCCGCGCGG
>CAIZGQ010000412.1 GCA_903932565.1 uncultured Hyphomicrobiales bacterium | reverse complement strand
TTTTACGGCCATTATGACGTGCAGCCCGCCGACCCGCTGGAGCTCTGGCAAACCGATCCGTTTGCACCGCGTCTGAGCGATACGCCCACCGGCCAACAGATCGTGGCGCGCGGCTCGTCGGACGACAAAGGCCAGCTGATGACGTTTTTGGAGGCCTGCCGCGCCTTTCGCGACACGGGCGGCCTGCCCTGCGACATCACGATTTTGTTTGAGGGCGAGGAAGAAACCGGGTCGCCGTCGCTGCCAGCCTTTCTGGAGGCCAACAAAGCCGAATTGTCAGCCGATATCGCGCTTGTTTGCGACACCTCCATGTGGAACCGCCAGACGCCCGCCATCACCACCATGCTGCGCGGCCTGTTGATCGACGAGGTGACTGTTCATGGTGCCTCGCGCGATCTGCATTCGGGCATGTTCGGCGGGCCTGCGGTCAATCCGATCCACGTGCTCTCAACGATCATTGCAGGCCTGCACGATGCCACAGGCCGCGTCACACTGCAGGGCTTTTACGATGGCGTGAAAGAGCTGCCGGAGGAGATTGCCGAGCAATGGCGCAAGCTGCCCTCGTTTGATGAGAAAACCTTCATGGCCGATCTCGGTCTTGCGATCCCGGCAGGCGAAACCGACCGCAGCGTCATCGAGCAAATCTGGTCGCGCCCGACTTGCGACGTGAATGGCATGTGGGGCGGCTACACCGGCAAGGGGTCCAAAACCGTGTTGCCCGCGCAGGCCAGTGCGAAGGTCTCGTTTCGTCTTGTGGGTCAGCAAAATCCGGAGAAAATCCGCGAGAGCTTCCGTGCCTATGTGCGCAGCAAACTGCCGGGCGATTGCCGCGCCGAGTTCACAGCCTTTGGCGCATCAGGCGCATTGGAACTGCCGATTGCCTCAGCCGCCCTCACACGGGCACGGCGCGCCTTGCACGACGAATGGGATGCAGAGCCCGTGCTGGCGGGATGCGGCGGGTCGATCCCGATTGTGGGGGCGTTCAAACGCGATCTCAACATGGATACGCTGATGATCGGCTTTGCGCTCGATGACGATCGCATTCATTCCCCGAATGAGAAATACGAAGTCTCGTCCTTTCAAAAAGGGGCCCGCAGCTGGGCGCGCATTTTGACTGAACTTGCGAAGTAAGGCGCCTCTGGAAGCATAACAGCGACCGAGCCGATCCATCGGCCCGGTCGGCGTTTCTTGACGCAATTACTTCTTCACCTGCAGCCGGGCGATCAGGCTGGACGTATCCCAGCGTGCGCCGCCCATCTTCTGCACGTCGCCATAGAACTGGTCGACGAGCGCGGTGAGTGGCAAGGACGCACCATTGGTCTTGGATTCATTCAAGACAATCGACAGGTCCTTGCGCATCCAGTCGACCGCAAAGCCAAAATCAAACTTGCCCGCCAGCATGGTCTTGTAGCGGTTCTCCATCTGCCAGGATTGCGCAGCGCCCTTCGAGATCACTTCGATCACGGCCTCGCCATCGAGCCCCGCCGATTGCGCGAAATGCAGCGCTTCCGAAAGTCCCTGCACGATGCCCGCGATGCAGATCTGGTTGACCATCTTGGTCAGCTGGCCGGAGCCGGACGGCCCCATCAGACGGCAGGCTTTGGCATACGACAGGATGGCGGCTTCAGCCCGTGCATAATGGGCTTCTTTGCCGCCGCACATCACCGTCAGCGCGCCATTCTCAGCGCCCGCCTGTCCCCCGGACACCGGCGCATCGATGAAACAAAGTCCAAGCGCCTCAGCCTCGGCATTGAGTTCACGGGCGACTTCGGCGGAGGCTGTCGTG
This sequence comes from uncultured Hyphomicrobiales bacterium, assembly GCA_903932565.1. GTDB lineage: Bacteria > Pseudomonadota > Alphaproteobacteria > Rhizobiales > Beijerinckiaceae > Terripilifer. The sequence continues at coordinate 307 of CAIZGQ010000412.1, read as the reverse complement.
TGATCGACAAACAGCGCGCCACGCTTCATGCCAGCAAAGGCACCTGTCTCCCCCAGCACAACCGACCTCAGATCAGCGTCGTTGCCGACACAGGCAAACACGATGTCCTGGCCCGCAGACGCCTCTGCCGGGGTGGCGGCCGCACGACCACCGTGCTTGGTGACCCAGGCAGCGGCTTTGGCGGCATTGCGATTGTAGACGGTGACCTCGTGGCCCTTGGCGACGAGATGCCCAGCCATGGGAAAGCCCATGACGCCCAACCCGAGAAATGCAACCTTTGCCATGGGCCCTGCCCTCCTGCTGATGT
>CAIZGQ010000411.1 GCA_903932565.1 uncultured Hyphomicrobiales bacterium | reverse complement strand
TGACGAAGCAATCGCAGCCTCGTCGAGATCCGCAACCGAAAGGTTCTGGCACGCACCAAGATACGTGTTCATCGTGCGCTCCCCGTCGGGCGTCACGAGCACATAGCAACGCGCCGTCGCCGGGCCTTCATCCGCGTGTCGGGTGTCGAAGTGAACACCTGTGGCGCGCAGATCATGCGCATAGGCATGACCGGCAGGATCGGCTTTTACTTTTCCAATAAAGGCGGTCTTCATGCCAAAGCCAGCGAGACCGACGGCTGTATTCGCCGCAGAGCCACCAGAGACAATCGTCGTCGATCCCATGAGGCCGTAAAGGTGCTCCGCCCGAGGCTCGTCGATCAGCGCCATGCTGCCCTTATTCAGTGCTTGCGCCGCAAGGAAGTCATCGTCGGTGCGGGCGATGATGTCGACGATGGCGTTGCCAATTGCCAGAACGTCATACGAGCGAGAAGTCATGGTATCTGCCGCGAATGAGGAATTGATATCTGCTCGCCGTCTCGCATTCGAACGCCATGGCGTCAAGCCAACTAGGTCAAATGCGCCCCCTGTCGGCACGGCGCAGGCGAACATATAGCGCGCCTGCCCCTCCATGGGTGGCAGTTGCACTTTCAACCGAGACAACAATGCGACGCAGATCGGCTGCTCGGAGCCATTCTGGAACATTTCGCCTGAGCACACCCACCTCATCGTGCCCAGACTCGGAAGCTCGGCTCGACCTTCCCTTGCCCGTGACCACGAGAACAAGCCGCGCGTTGTCCGCCTGACAACGGTGCAGAAATTGCCGAAGTCGGGCATGCGCTTCGTCTTGCCGCATGCCGTGCAAATCGATGGATGCGTCGACATCCAACCTGCCGCGCGACAGTTTTTGCCGCACACGGCGCTCGAGAGGGGCAAGCGGCAACAGCTTGCTTTTAGGATCGGGCTTGCCTTTCGCATTGACCTCCGCCGCCAACGCCAACGGCACAGTCAAAGCAGGCGGCGACGAAATCGGCTGACTCGCTGGAACGTCAAATTCAACGCCTGGCATAGGGGTGACGGTACGTAGGACCTCCTGCCACAGGTCAAGCTCTTCGGGCCGCAGGCCGCGGCGTCGCGTATGCGGCCCCTTGTTCACGCGTCGACCTTTGGCAAGAGGACATACATATCAGCGGGGTGGCGTATCTGGCCCGCCAGAATGCCGTTGGTGGCACCAGTTCCAAAAAATAAATCTGCCCGGGCCGGGCCGAGTATAGCTGATCCCGTGTCTTGAGCGATCATCAGGCGGTGAAATGCGCTTGGCTGGGTGCGCTCCCAAGGAATTTGTCCGGAGATCCAGAACGGTAGCCCGTAGGGCCAAAGACTTCGGTCAACGGCAATGGAATTCAAAGCGGACAGGGAAACCCCTTGAGCCCCAATCGGTCCATCCTCAACTGCAAGATTGGCGTTCGCTGCAAAAAAGATAAACGATTCATTCCGTTCCATCAGACGACGGCCGGATTCGTCTTGCGCTTGTCCTGCGGCGCGGACCCATTCTTTGAGGCGTTCGAGGGTCATGTCTTCTGGTGGAACCCGCCCTTCCTCGAGCAGGATCCTACCGATCGAGGTGTAAGGACGTCCGTTCCTGCCTGCATAGGTGAGGCGGACGCTGGGACCGTTTTCCATCATCACGCGCGCCGAGCCCTGAACGTGGATCATGAAAGCTTCAATCCCGTCCCGAACCCATAGCAACGTCTTCGCCCGATCCGCCAATGCGCCCGCGTTGATTGCCGCACGCGTCGGATAGGGTTCGAAGCGGCCCCCTTCGACGAGGCGGCCTGCCCGAAAATCAGCACCAAGAGGCGCAAATCCATCTTCGAACGTTATTAAATCCCAGGGGCGTGCCAGAATTGGTTCCGAAAAAGCTGGCGACGGCGTCCAGGAGCCTTCGACCTCCGGCTCATAATAACCGGTCAAAAACGCCTTCCCGCGATTTGGCGCGTCGCAGGCATCTGCAGGTGCTATTTTGAACACTGCGAAATGGTGTCGAAAAAAGCAGCGGGCCTCTTCCCATGATGAGGCAGCGGCTCCAAACTCCAGAGTTATCAGGATCGAAGCAATTTCGGACGGAAGCGACACGCCGGGCCGGAGGCACGGCGCCCCATCGCGCAGGAGATTGACCGAAAGCTCCAGTGCACGCGCCGCAGGCCTGAGATCGGCCAACTCAAAACCCGGAAGGTCCTCGAACCTGACGGGCTCAAGTGTGGCCTTGCCTGCCAGCCTTGCTGAGAAAAAGTCAGAGACGGGCATAGGTCGCGATCATTTCGAAGGTCTAGACCGGGGATTCCGTCGCCACCAGTTTCCAGTTCGG